>JAGNOY010000188.1 GCA_017989935.1 Chitinophagaceae bacterium | reverse complement strand
GCGAAAGGCAAAAAGGACTCAGTCAGTACGAAAAAGTGGATAGCAAACAACACTTTTTTGAAGTACAAGAGCAGGGCATCAAGTTTAAAGTAAACATGCACGATTATTTAGATACAGGCCTATTTCTCGATCATAGAATTACCAGACAGCGTGTAAGACTTGAAGCTAAAGGAAAACATGTGTTGAATTTATTTGCGTATACTGGCGCTTTTTCGGTGTATGCCGCCATAGGTGGTGCCTTTTCGACTACCACAGTTGATTTATCAAATACCTACCTCAATTGGGCGAAGGAAAATTTCAAATTAAATCAGATTTCCTTAGCTAGACATGATTTTATTAAGACCGATGCTAAAGAATGGGTTAAACAAAAACCACAAAAAAAATACGATATTATTGTATTAGATCCACCTACTGTATCAAGAAGCAAAATGGCTAAAACAAAATTTGATATTCAGCCCGATCATCCGGAGTTGATTAATCATACTTTAAATCATTTGGTTGAAGGTGGCGTATTATACTTCTCGAATAATTTTAGAGAGTTTCAATTTCAGCAAGAGTTGATAAATGCAAGCAGTATAGAAGATATTACGCTTCAAACGATTCCGCCAGATTTTAGAAATAAAATTATTCATCGTTGTTGGAGAATAATTAAATAGTTACTCCATAGTTCTTTCGAAAATTCCTAATATACTTTAGGACACTGTATTGCGGCACCGATTGCAGCGAAAAGCCCGCATTCCGAGAGGCTAAACGATACTGAATTTTTCCTGTATCATGATAGCCGATTCGGAAGCGGACTTGAAGCGGAAAGCGGGTGAGCCGCCCTCAAAAAAAGAGTAACCTTTTGATCTATTGACTTATTGTTTCACAAAATTCAACGAATAGCGTTGGTCACCCATATTAATTTCAACGAGGTATAAACCAGCTGCAAGTTGATTTGTCATGATTGGAATATTGTTAACGCCAGCATACAACGTAATTTCTTTTTGCATATAGATTTTACCCTGATAATCGACAAATTTGATATTGGCTTGTTCTTGTGCCAAAGCTTGAATCAGCAAATTTGAACTACCTGTGCTTGGATTTGGATAAAGGCTAATATGCTTAGGTGCATAAACTACTTGTTTGGTATTAAGTACATAACCATTGGTTACTGCCTCATCTATATTAGAAGAAGACGCGTTTTCTATTTTACCATCAGGGGATAAAAACAAACCTACAATATGAACTTTATCTTTTTTGAAAGCCCCGATATTGAAACTGAAATTATGCACAAAGCTCTCACCACTTGCTACACTAGCTGGATAAGCATTGGGTATGCCTCCGAAGTTTGGAGATACTGCACGAGCCACATGATCGTACACCATTTGTGCAGCAGGCACTGAACTTGGCAATAGTTCAAATCCACCCATTACACCGTTTCCACCTCCAGCATATGCATTTGCTTGATTGTACCCACTACCAGTACCTTTTACACTGTCTTCGATAATTACACAAGCAATTTTGTAATTTCCTGAAGCAGGCGACTTAAAGGTCGTTGTTAAAGAAACATCCAATTGGCCTGTACTAGCATTGTAATTTGCGCCATTTTTAATTTTAGCAACTGGAGTTAATACAATTCTTTGCATAAAATCTGCCTCAAAAGATCCAGGATCAATATCTGCACCACGATCTACTACCCCACTTGGATAACCACTGATGATTAAACCCAAGGCACTATCATAGGCTGGCACTTCCATAGGATCATTGTTATGCACAGCAATTCCTTGAAAAAAACCATGAAACTTGTCATCCATATTTCTCAAGCCCACTGCGCCTCTTGGGCACCATTGACACCATGTGCCTGTGGCCTCTTCACCAATCACTAGTTTATCAGATCCTGGAACAATCGGTGTAAAGCTGATGGTTTTTTGATCATCTCCAGTAAAACCATCGCTCGCATTTCCGTTTACATTTTTCAATGTACCTACAAAAGTGTTCACACCTGAAATTAAGGTTAAGGTATTAACATAATCAAAAGAATAGGTGGCACCCGGAGCCACATTTAAACCCGTTAATGATTGTGAAGTCGTATTTCCATTGGCAACAATTTCCAAATCAAAACTGGTGATTGGTGTAGTACCTAAATTTCTAATAGTGATAGCCGGCTTTCTTGTTTGGGTTACAAGACCATTTTCTATCCCTAAAATGGCCAATGCGCCATCAAGCGCAGGAGCTACAAAAGGCGTATGCGAATAACTTATATCATCTATCCAAAATGAATTAGTATTGTCGGAAGGATAATAATCGATCGAAGAAATCGCAAATGTGCTATTTTGAAATTTGCCTTTTGATACATTATCAATAAACACTTCCCACTCATTGTTATTCAAATTAGCTTGTAACTTCAATTCAAACCAAGCACCTTGTGGGTAGGTAGTTTGTAAGGTAACGCTTGTTGCATCATCAAAAGTCAGGCTACCTGCATTGCTAAACGTAAGATTCATGGTATAAATTTGCCCCATGGTATTCGTACCTTGAAAATTCAAATAAGCCTTTTTACTTGTGGGTATCTTCATCCAATGCGTATAGGTAAAAGTACCCGAATTATGAACTCCGCCTAAAGGAAGTATTACATCTGATGGTCCACCTGTTGTTGAAGTTGAAGTAAAGTATAAGGATTTTGTTCCTGAATGAGCATCCGTATTACTTACATTCACATCGTCTGTCCCGCCTTGAGTACCACTCCATGTAGTCCAAGTAGGCGATTGAGGTCCAAGCGCAATACCTGCCGTGTAAATTTCAAAATCATCAGTAAATGTAACTTGTGCTTTTGCTGCCACGAAAGCAAAAATGACTAACAAACTAAGTAATGTTTTTTTCATGTGTAAGTTTTAAGTGTTTAAATAAATAATGCCAAATTGGCTAAATCGATCTTGCACAAAGTAGAAACTTATTAGCTGAATTCAAATAGAAACGCTAAAATTTCTATAAACCTTGCGTTATTGGCTTTCAAATTTCAAATAAGCATATTTTTTAGGGCGGCATCCAGGCTATTCGCTACAAGTCCTCCCACGCCGAAGCCAAGCGTGGTGCGGGCTTTTCGCTACTATCCTTGCCGCAATACAAACTTTCTAATCAATTCAAGTTTCATATTTCGAAGTTGCTTCTCACTTTTCGTGTTCAATTCAAATAGATTTTCTATTTTGCAAGGTGTTTAGTACTAAAGATATCGCTGATTATTACAACCAAACTCAAAATCATTATACGATTTGGTGGAATTTAAAGAAAACAAGAGCTGTTCATTATGGCATATGGTTTCCCGAAACTAAAAATTTTGCAGAAGCTTTAAAAAATACCAATATCGAAATGGCCAAATTAGCCAATATTCAATCTACTGATTATGTGCTAGATGCGGGTTGTGGCGTGGGTGGTTCGTCTCTTTACCTTGGCACACAAATCGGATGCCGCGTCAAAGGCATCACCTTAAGTGAAAAACAATATCAAACAGCGCTCGAACATATACAACATGAAGCTTGTGCAGACAAAGTAAGTATTGAAATCAATGATTTTACACAAACTAATTATCCACCTGAAACTTTTGATGTAATTTGGGCCTGCGAAAGCTCCTGCCACGCTTCTCCAAAAAGTAGTTTTATTCAAGAAGCATATAGACTTTTAAAACCTGGTGGCAGACTAATCGTTTGTGATTATTTTTTAACTGATTCAGGACTTCAAGATCCTTATTTAGATCTCAAACATTGGGGCGAAACTTGGGCCATCACGGAATTTAATACTGAAAAAAATTATATCCATCAACTGCAAGAAACAGGCTTCGATCTCAAACATCAAATAGATTACACCAAAGAAATTACACCTTCAGCTAAAAGAATGTATCACAGTTATTTACTAGGATGGTTACCATCTAATCTCTACAACTTAACACATAACACCTCACGTTTTGCTAAAACACATTACCTCTCAGGAAAGTATCAATATCGAGCCTTGCAAAGAGGTGAATGGAGGTACGCGATGATTTTAGCTGTAAAATAAATATCATCAGCCACAAAGTCAGCAAAGAATATCTCGACAAATTCGGATTTTTGGATTGAATTATTTAAACTATTTTTGACCTCTATCATACTTTATTATGGCTAAAGAAAGCAAGAAAGAAACAACTTCTCCATCAACTACAAATAATATTGTAGAAGAAATTATACTTCCTGGTGAATTCAATAATCAGGCACTATGGAATAAAATCATGCTTGGTAGCCTTGTGGCTGTTTTTATTCTCATGACGCTTATGAGTTTTTCTTATGGACTAAGCGGTGATGAAGTAGACATGAATGAATATGGAAAAGCTATTTTAAAGTATTTTCTAAGTTTCGGTAGCGACCAAACTGTCTTTAACATGCCTAAAGAATATAATCGAGATGGTGTGATTCAATACTATGGAGGTTTATTTGATTTGATATGTGCCATCGTGAATTCAATTTCACCTTTTGAAGAATATACTACCAGACATATATTAAATGCATGGTCAGGTTTCTTAGCCATCTTCTTTGCGACTAAAATTGTCAAGTTTTTACTCAATGAGCAAGCAGCTACAATCGCCATTTGGATCATGTTCGCCTCCCCTTTCTTTTTGGGCCATGCCATGAATAACCCAAAAGATATTCCATTTGCGGCAGCCTATATCATGGCCATATGGAATATCATCAGACTGTTCAACAAATTACCGGATGCAAGTAAATTAGATTATATATGGGCCATTTTAAGTATTGGCGCCACTATCAATATTCGTGTAGGTGGTATACTTTTAATTCCTTATTTATTTGTTTTTGCTTGCATTATCTATTTCAATCATGTATTTGTGTATAAGAAATATGTGATGATTACCTCTTTTGCAAAACCAGTATTTATAGTCAGTATAGCTGGTTATTTATGTGGTTCACTATTATGGCCTTATGGTTTGCAAAGCCCTCTTAACAATCCGCTGACTGCCCTTTCAGAAATGAGTAATTTCAAAGTAAATATCCTTCAACTATTTGAGGGCACTAAAATTTACTCTGGAGAATTACCTGCCTATTATTTGCCCAAAAGTATATTAATCACTAGTTCCTATGCCT
>JAGNOY010000187.1 GCA_017989935.1 Chitinophagaceae bacterium | reverse complement strand
CCTTTGAGTGAATTGTATAATCTTCTATTCTTGAAATAAGTAATCAAGGGAATACAAGTGATTAATCCCAAAGAGATAATTTCTGGAATCAAATATTGATTTATTTTTATCATAAAAATAAAATCTAACACAGAAATCTGATCAGGCATATATTTTATTAAATAAAAAATAGCAATGCCGAGAATAGGTACAATGGCACCGCTTATAAATCCTATAACAATACTGTTTTTATTCATGAGTAGTCTTCAATCAATCTGAAAAATATAATTAACTAATTTAACTCTTTGCTATGTTCATTCTTTGTTTCATGGCTTCGAAACAAATAATACCGGCAGCTACAGACACATTAAAACTATCGAAATCTCCTGACATCGGAATAATAAAGGTTTCATCACACTCTTCTTGTGTAATTCTTGAAATTCCCTTTTCTTCAGCTCCCATGACTATACATGTCGGTTCACTAAAGTCTATGTCTAACAATGATTTTTTGGCTTGTAAATCACTAGATAAGATTTTTATTCCATTTAATTTTAACGCATTAATCACAGTGGCCACATTTTTTTCTCTACAAAAAGTAACTTGCATCATGGCACCAGCCGATGTCTTTACCATGTCTTCATGCAAAGGCGCTGAATTTTTTTCTGTAAAAATAATGGCATCTACTCCACAACAAACGGCACTTCGAATGATGGCTCCAGTATTTCTGACATCAGTAATGCCATCTAATAATAGCAACAATGGGTTTTTCCCTTGATCATATAAATGAGAAATCACATCTTGAATGGGTGTATAATCCACTATGGCTCCATAGGCAATGATACCTTGATGTGCACCTCTGACCATGGTATTTAATTTTTCCATCGGCACCCTTACAATTGGAACATTCGCTTCTTTAGCCAATCGTATTATATCACCGATGTTTTCACCACTAATGGTGTGATGCATTAAAATGCGATCTATGGGTTTTTTATTTTGTAAGGCTTCTAATACGGGATTTCTACCGTAGATGATTGATTTTGCTGATCGCATCGAACTTATTTGTTGATGATAAATTTAGAGGTTTCAACGATTTTGCCAAAACTATCTTTGGCTAAGACTACATAAATACCGCTTGGGTAATTACTCATCTCTTCAAAAATAACCTCCTCACCTCCGAGTGGAAACTTTTTTTCTTGTAGTCTGCGACCTATCAAATTGCGCAACTCTACTGAAACTACTGAAGAATTAGCTACGTTTAACTTAACTGTGAGTTTGCTTCCACTTAAGGGTACCGGAGATAGTGAACACAATTTTGTATCTTCTCCTCCAGCCCAAACGCGAAAGCCTAATACTACAAAGCCAATTAAAAGTAGAATTCTTTTCATGATAGCTTCTGCAAAAATATAATGATTCTTTGAGAATTTCGCACAATTTTTATACGAATTATTAAAACTTTCCTTAGATTTGTTTCAAACCACCCCCATGCACTACATTCAAAACAACTGGTTTTCTGACAACTGGCTTTTGATTATTCTGATTTTCTTAGGTGCATTTACCTTAATTGCTTATATCAATAATAAGAAACAAATGCTAAAAAAAGCATTTATCACTTTAAGTGTATATACTGGTTTTATTATTGCGCTCACTTGCCTAGCACCTTCCTATGGCCCATTACGACTTGAAAAGCAACTACTACCCGAATTTTCATCTTCTGAAAACAGTATTGAAAATGCCACAGTATTTAGTCAAATTGTGAAATTTGTGTTGAATACTTTAAAAGATAAGCTTACAAATTAAGATACAACATATCAAGTTTATTCAACTTCATATTTAAAATCGCTGGTGATATAAAATTTAATTTCGGGATTATTTTTTCTTTCGGTGTTCAAATACCATTCGCTTTCTGCTAAATACACCAAGTTTCCTTCTTTATCTTCTACAATATTTGCTTGTTTAAATCGTGTAAAGTCGGCTACTTTTTGGGCATCTCCTTTAATCCAACAAGCTTTATAATAAGGCAAGGTTCTGAAACTGCAGGCAGCGCCATATTCTTGTAAGAGTCTATATTGTATTACCTCGAACTGTAAATCACCTACACAACCAATAATTTTTCTATTACCCCCATGTTGTGTAAATAACTGAGCAACTCCTTCATCAGTAAGTTGCCTGACTCCTTTTTCCATTTGCTTTGTTTTCAAAGGATCATTATTCACTAATTCCTTAAATATCTCGGGTGAAAAACTTGGTATCCCTGCATAAGTCATCATTTCGCCTTCGGTGAGGGTATCACCAATTTTAAAATTACCTGTATCAAACAAACCCACCACATCACCAGGGAAAGCATCGTCTACCACATTTTTTTCGCGGGCTAAGAAGGTATAGGGATTACTAAATCTTACTTTCTTCTCTAATCGAACGTGTTGGTAAAATGTATTTCGTTCGAACTTGCCTGAACAAATTCTAAGAAATGCAACTCGATCTCTGTGACGAGGATCTATATTGGCATGAATTTTAAAAATAAACCCAGTAAATTTATCTTCATCAGCATTCACCTCTCGCTTGTCTGTTAAGCGTGGCCTAGGTGAAGGGGCAATTTGAATAAACATATCTAGCAAATCTTTAATACCAAAATTATTCACGGCACTTCCAAAAAATACTGGCGACAAATCACCATTTAAATAGGCTTGCTTATCAAAATCCTCATACACGCCGGTGATCAATTCCATATCCTCTCTTAAGGTATTCGCATCTTTTTCTCCGACTAACTTAACAATATCCTCTGTACTTAAATCCGGTAGAAAAACTAAATCATCATCCGTTGCCTTTTGATTAGCCTGAAAAGCGATGAAACTTTTATCTGGAATATTGTATACCCCTTTAAACTCGCGCCCCATATTAATAGGCCATGTTAAAGGTTGCGTTTTAATACCTAAAGTTTTTTCAATTTCTTCTAATAAATCAAATGGATTTTTGCCGTCTCTATCCATTTTATTGATAAAAATAATCACCGGTGTTTTGCGCATTCTACACACTTCCATCAAGCGTTGTGTTTGTTCTTCGACACCTTTTACACAGTCAATAACTAATACTACACTATCTACAGCGGTTAAGGTTCTGTAAGTATCTTCAGCAAAATCTTTATGACCAGGTGTATCTAACAGATTAATTAATTTATCTCTGTATTCGAAGCTCATTACTGAGGTTGCCACCGAAATACCTCTTTGTCTTTCAATTTCCATGAAATCAGACGTGGCATGTTTTTTAATCTTATTAGACTTCACCGCTCCAGCTGTTTGGATAGCACCTCCAAAAAGCAGAAACTTTTCGGTGAGGGTTGTTTTACCAGCATCTGGGTGAGAAATGATAGCGAAAGTTTTTCTTTTTTCTATTTCGTGGTCGTATTTCATAAAGTGCGCAAAGGTAATGTCAAAAATCGAAAATGACTCAGCGATCATGATTTCAAACAAAAACATGATGCTTTACGGTACATAGATGTATTGCGGCAAGGATAGTAGTGGAAAGCCCGGATTCCGAGAGGCTTCACGAGTTTTCAACATTTCTAGCATGATGATAGCCGAATCGGAAGAGGACTTGGAACGGATAGCCTGTGTGCCGCCCAAACAACCATAAAGACTTTGATGTTGAAACATTTCTTTTGAGAAAAATAATCCTTGTGTATATTTGCCTTGTATTAGGTGCCCGAAAGGGTGAAAAGGGAATACTGTGAAAATCAGTGACACTACCCGGTGCTGTAAGCTCTTAAAGTCTTGATTATGACCACTGCAATTTTCCAAACTCATTGCGGGAAGGGATCAAGATGATAGAGTAAGTCAGAAGACCTGCCTGCTACAAAATTTTACTCGTTGGTTTCGGGAATAAAACCTGCGGTAGGCTTGAATACGCTTTTCGGGCTTATGTGTACTTCCCATTTTTTTATTGAAAAGAAAAATGAAAAAAATTTTATGCATGGCTATAACCTTGTTTATGGCAACTCAAGCAATGGCTCAAAACATTGCCGACTTTGAAAACTTGACTTTACCAAGTTCGAATTATTGGAAGGGCGTAGCAGCTGTGCCTACAGTATCTACTTTTACAAGTAGTATTTTTAATTTTACCAATGCCTATGATACGGCTTATGGTGGAAGCTGGAGTGGATTCGGCTATTCTGCACTCAGTGATAGTATGAATGTAAGTTATGCCACCAATGAAATGGCTGCCTTTCCAGCAATTGGTGCTTCAAACTCAACGAACTATGGTGTTGCTTATGAAAGTTATAATCCAACATTTAATAAAATCACCTTTAGTCCTGCTGCAATTGTAGGCACAGTGCAATTATGTAATACCACAATAGCTTATCGTTCTATGCAAAATGGGGATGGCTATGCGAAGAAATTTGGCGGTTTGAGTGGTAATGACTCAGATTATTTTAAAATAACATTCACAGGTTGGAAGAGCGGTGTGTATACCAATGAACTAGATTTTTACTTAGCAGATTTTAGAGACTCAAATAATGTCAATGACTATATCATTAAAGACTGGACCTATTTCAACTTATTCGGGTTAGGAATCATTGATAGTTTGACTTTTAAAATGTATTCAAGCGATACAAATTCTTTTGGCATTAAAACACCTGCATATTTTTGTTTAGACAACTTAATTTCAGGCGTTGAATCCTCTGATGATTTCCAACAACTTCTTGATGTAAAAACTTATCCTAATCCTTTTAGTCAATATATTCAATGCCAAAACAATACGTCTAATGAAGTGAATATAGCTATATCAGACATACAAGGGCGCATATGTTTACAAGAAAAAATCATCGCTAATCAATCAACTAGCTTGACTACGTATAATTTGCAACAAGGAATTTATTTCTTAAAAATGAGTGATGGCAAACATACCTTTACTAAGAAAATCATTAAAAGCCTTGACTAAATTTTTCATTCTTCAATGTTTAATGTTGGCGTCTATTGCCTCATGGGGTCAATTTGCTCCACAGGCTGGTTTAGCAGGCAGTACAGCAATTCATAAAGATAGTTCCATCATTCAATCATGGGGTAATCAATGTACAATCATTAGAGGTTGGCAAAACTTTGCAGACACTACCTTAGGTAAAGCCTCCTTTGGTGATAGCAGTAAAGCCTTAGGAATTGCCGATGGAGACATGGTAAGCTTGGGTGATGGA
>JAGNOY010000010.1:3302-19499 GCA_017989935.1 Chitinophagaceae bacterium | reverse complement strand
ATATCGGTTTGTATTTTACGCAAGTTTCGAATGTATAGAAAAAAGAGCTTGTATTTTCTGTTCTAACAAATTTATTTCATCTGAACTTAAACGACTTTCTTCAAAAACTATATTCATAGTCAATTGATTGTTGTAGCGTAAAAACGAGAAAGTTAAACCTTGCGGAAATACAAAGGGTGGAATAATTTGAATAAGAGAAACACCTTCCTTGAACAAATTTTGTGTATCCCAATTTTCTTGTCCTGCCGCAGTAAACAAAAAACTAGGGCTTGCTTTTTGCGTATATTTCGACATCAATATTTGTGTGAACTTAACTGGAATTCTTTTCATGCTATGTAAAAACGCATGGTACTTTTTAGGAATTTCCGAGCCAATTTGCTCCGACATTTGCCTTTGTAAATCTTTAATTGTCTCTTCAAGAGATTCTATGTGTTTGGTATCAATTCTATAAAAGAGAAAAGAAATGCAGTTCGTAATCATAGGTCCAAGACTCCCTCGTTTTCGACCATCATAAGGCATGGGTACCCAAATTGTACCTGATTGATTTTTAATAGAAGGCAAAGCATAAAATAGTTGAGCACAGCAAGCCAATAAGAATAGAGTAGCTCCGAACTTAGCCCCTTTTGCTTGAGCTGTTTTATCTAGTTGACTTGTTTCTTCGCGATTTAAATGAATAGATTTAAGAATGAATTGTGGTTTAGTGTTTGATGCATGTATAGGCATGGATAACAAAGTACCACGCACAGCCTCTTCCATGAAGTATCGAATGAAGAAAATATTTTTTAATTGAGCCCAAAAAGAAATTGATGTTTGAGGCTTAGGGAAGAAATCTTGAAAGAAAGTGTGTGAATCTTTATTCGTCGAATTTACATGTCTAATCAATAAACCAGCGCCCCTGCCATCCATCAGCAAATGGTGCCAAGAAATTACCAAGGTTGATTGATTTGTGGGTGTATGAAAAATATCTATTTGTATTAGAGGATCGATATTTATACGAATACCTTGTTGTAAAATACTCTTTGGAATTTGTTGATTTTCTTCAAAAGGATGTTCCTTGATTTGGATGCTTTTATTTTTATTCTGATAAAACCAATAAGGCGCTGAGAGAAAAGTTGAGTGATGCAAAGTAATGTTGCACATCCAATGAATGATGGGAGAAGATTGAATATGTTGTTTGAATTGATCTAAACAATTTTTATGTTCAAAATCTACTTTCAAACGAATTATATTTTGCTCACCAACATGATTTTCTGGTTTCTTCTGCAACAATAAATGAAAGTAATCCGATCCGCTTAAATATACTTTTGTAGGAAATGAATGGTGGGCATGAAAATCCATAAAGAAATCAAGTTTGATTAAGCTTTTTGCTCGAGTAGCAAAGTTGTAATAGCTTCTACAGATTGAAAATGTTCTGGAAGTAATTGATGTTCTGGAATAGAGATGCCAAATTTTCTTTCTACAAACAAGATTATTTCTACGATTGAAAATGAGTCGATCCCAATTTGACTTAAGTTTGATTCGGGTTGAAGGTTGACATCTTCTGCTAAAATATTATTTTTCAAAAACTGCATAAGTTCTTGTTCCAACTGAATTCTTTCCATGCCTCAAGATTTATACTTTGCGTTTAAGTTTGTGTGTAATGGCTGCAATGCTCATGGTGAATAGAAAAAACAACATCAATTTCCCTGATTCCATTAAAATTCCTGAAACACCAGCTCCTCTGAAAAATAATTTATAAAACCCTTCTAATGACCAATTTAGAGGAGAAAGTTTGCTAATTCCTCTCATGACATCTGGCATAATATAGGTTGGAACAAGTATGCCCCCTAAGGCAGAAAGAAGCAAGATAGATAGTGAACCAAGAATGGCACCCTGCTGCTCACTAGAGGCTAAGGTGCCTACAAGTACACCATACCCAGTTGCTGCAAATGAAGTTGAGATAGCTATTATAAAAATGGCAAAAATACTATTCCCTAGTTGTAACACAGGTAACCCGAAAAGCGGAAGAATAAATAAACCAACTGATAGCATGAGTGCAAATTGTATCAAGCTAACAATTACATACACCATTATTTTTCCATGAATTAATAATAAATAAGAAGTCGGCATCGTGTGTAACCTGAAAGCACTTCCCTCTTTTTTTTCTTTCATGATGCTTCCAACAATAGGAATTACAATAAAAAACATTCCGAAGATAGTCCAAGCAGGTACATTATGTTGTACAGCACTTGGTGCTACTTCTCCGATAATATCAGAAGCATATATTTCTTTGTAATTAATGATTTGAGATTTAGCATAAGTATTTTGAGGTTGTTTTGTTTCGGCGGGCATCACACCAGTCATTTGTTCGCCAAAAGATTGAAACATGATTTGGGTTTTTACAGTGGCAATAAATTCATGGATATTACTTGTAATAGAAGTAATAAATGATTTTTTTGTGACTGGATCAATGAACATCGTGATATTGACAGAATCAACTACTGATTGGGTATCATTGGGATTTGTATTTACAAGACCCATTGTTTCATTAATTAATCCCGCTACATTTTTTCTGATGGCTTGTGTAGCGCCTTTTGGAATAACAATGCCTATTAAATATTCACCTTTAGCTACGGCCTTTTTTGCAGAAACTTCTGTAGCTAGTTGTTCATTGATTGAATCTGTTACAAAACAAATGGGTGAATTTTTTAAGCCTTTAAAAATTGAAATCCCTAGAGAATCATGATCATTATCTACAAATACTATGGGAATTCCTTTTTCGTTAACACTTTTAAAGGCTGAATCTTGGATGAGTGTCATCACAAGAATTAAAATCATGGGCATCACAAATAAGATAGTGAGTCCAATTCGGTCTCTAAGTAAGATTAATGTTTCTTTTCGTATGGCGGCAATCAGTTTATTCTTCATTAATCTCTCAGTTTTCTTTTGGTTAAATGCAAAAACACATCTTCTAAATTGCTTGAGCCTGGAGTATTTTTTATTAAAGAGGCTGGAGAACCCTGAGTTAAAATTTCTCCATAATCGATGATAGCAATTTCTGAGCAAAAGTTTTCTGCCTCTTCTAAGTGATGCGAAGTATAAATAATAGTAGTTCCTTCTTGATTCAATTCCTTTAGGTGTTCGATAATCACGTTTCGAGATTGTACATCTATACCTACAGTTGGTTCATCTAAAAATAATATTTTAGGTTGATGTAAAATACTAGCAATTAAATTGACTCTTCTTTTCATACCGCCTGAATAATTTTCAATTCTTCGATTGGCAGCTTTAGTGAGTCCAAATTTATCTAGCCACAATTTGATCTTTTCTTTAAGGATTTTTCCTGAAAGGCCATACATTGAGCCATAAAATTCTAGGTTTTCAAAGGCTGTTAATGTCGGATATAGGGCAATATCTTGAGGCACTACACCTATAATTTTTTTGATTCTTAGTAAATCATTGGTCAGATGCATACCATCTATGGTAATTTCTCCATAGGAAGGAGGAAACATGCCACATAATATAGAAATAATGGTTGTTTTTCCAGCGCCATTTGGGCCGAGTAAACCAAAAATCTCATTATGTTGAATAGAAAAGGAAATATCTTTAATGGCAGGTTCATCAGCCCCATTAAATTTTTTACCCAGATTTTCTATTTGAACGATAGGCATATCTCTTTAGTAGGCTTTAAAAGCAACGAATATATAGCAAGTTCGCTTTAGGACAAAGAAGATTTTCGTGATTCAGCCATGTATGGATGTTTGAAAATGAAAAATAAAAGTGTTAAAAATAAAAATTCGTAAACTTATTGAGATTCTTACATTGATAAGTGGCCAATAAAGTCGCGCTTTAATACTTGAATTTAGATTTGATTAAATGATTTACATTTGTTAAGCCTCCCAATAATGAGAAAATATTCTTTTCTGGTCTTTCTTTTTATAAGCAGCAAAATATTTGCACAATGCGAAGCTATTTTACCGTTTACGGAAAAAAGTATGGAGCAAATCCATGATGTATATCAGTTTACTTTTTTGCATAAAGAACCACAAAACAAATTAGATAGTTTGGTACTACAGTTAATGTATCCTTCAAGGGTGATTGATAGCAATTATTTTGATTGGAATTACTCTAGCCCAAGAGTACAATCTGTTATTGATTTATTCAACTACCGAAAAGTATTAGATGAATTGGCTCTATTAAAAACCAATGAGGCTTTTTTGATCTTACACCTATATTATTTAATTCCATCAAAAATACATGACGACTTAAATCCATTCCTTACATTTTGCGCCAATATTAACTATTTTGGAGGGGCTGTAGCTATCAACAAACACTATTTAAAAAATGCCATTAGCACTGATTTAGGGTTTACTGAATTTAATCATGCCGTGTTTGAGAGAAGTTTACCTTTATTAAACGAGAAAATAAAAGGAATAAAATATTGCAAACCCTTACAAGGAGATGCCGCTCTATTACATGAAATGAAGCAATCAGATCCTGCACCTTATGATAGTGCCATTGAACAAATATTGAATAAATATTTAAATCGACTTCCCAACCAAAAAACCTATTTTTCAATGGACTCTATCATCATGGAAGTATTTCAACTACCCACTTTTGCAGATGCTATTTGGGACAATTGTATAGCACAAGTAGCATCACCTGATGGAAATTCTTATTACCAACTAGGCGTTATATTTAATATTGGTAAGAATAGGGATAATCAAAATAAATATTTACAAAGGGTATATACAGTACAAAATAGTCAATCGAATGGACAAATATTAGTTGATAAACGATTTCATGCAGATTTTGTATCACTTACTAGAAGAAAATGTGAAGGCTATGATGAATAAATTTTTTATAATAGTATTAATATGGTGCAGTACAAAGAATGTCTATGGTCAAAAATTTGCAACAAAAATTATTCCTATTCATGATACAACAATTTCACAATTTACAGATGTCAATGAATTGTATTTTTTGTATGGCAAATGGAGTAGCCCTTTAAAAAAGTTGGTTTCTAAGTTATCGAAAACCTCTGATCAAAAAAAAGCCAATGCAATCATTAAAAAGATTGCAGCATTAAAAAACCCTGAAGCTTCTGTGGTTTTGACTTTAGATAAATTTTTTAAAAATCAAAAACCTGTAGTTGGTTCTAATGTAGAAAACGTTTTAAATAAACTTGCCCATAGTGAGGCTTACTATTTATTGAATGAAAATTATTTCCAACATAGTATAGACACTACTTTACCTTATGAACAATTTAAGCAAAAAATTCAAGATAGTATTGGTTGGGCTTATGGTTATGGTGGTTTCTATTATTTAGCCCCACAAGATTCTATTTATTTGGCTAATATGAAAAAAATATATACGGGTGATATAGATGAGCAAGTAGAAAATATAATTGAAAAATATTTAGAAGATCAAGGCTCTCTTTTTAGATATGATATTGCAGCAATTCTACATGAAATAAAAGCAATACCCTACGTAAAAGATATAATTTATGATGGTTGCCTTACCAAAACCATGCAATTACCTAATTGGGATAAAATTGGTATCGTCATTATTAAAGGGAAAGACACTGCAGAAAGAGTGTATACCATTCAATATGGAGACTTTAAAAGATTTCGATTGGGGAAGTGCATATCATTTCCTCTCAGAAGTAATAGTGAGATATTATTTTACCAAGGCGTAGAATATGGTTTACATTTTGTTGCACAAACTCGAAAGCAGTGTGAAGAAAACGAAAGACAACATAAAGAAAGTAGAGAGAAATATGAAGAGTGGAAAAAACAGCAACAAAAGAATTAAAATGAAAACTATACTCATTGTTCTCAGCTTTTGTATAGCGCTTATAGCTAGAGCCCAGCAATGCGGTTACCAAAACCATAGTGCCATAATTGTACATGCAATAGATGCTAGTACCAAGCAACCAATACGTGGATTAAATATGTATTTGACCTATGAAAATGGAAAAGTCATTGAAGAAGTAAATGAACAAGATGCTAAAAAGTCTAAAGATATATTACCATGCTATGACCCCTATATGTTTTGGGACAATACCAATAAACATGTACCTGAGCAATGCGGTAAATACAAAAATATGTATCGCCACCTCTATCCCAATGCTGGCGATTGTTATATATGCATAGTGCCAAGCTATAGCGGTTTAATAGACATGAGTTTATTTGCAAAAAATGGAATTGTGTCTAGAAGTATGCCTTGGTCTGCTCCTTTAAATACGAATGAAGCAATACAAAGCGCTTTTATTCATATTAAAATTGAAGACAAAGACGGATTAAAAAATGGTGGGTTATATGCTACACAACAAGTTAGAATACCTATTGCAAGTATTATTGATATTTGTAAAAGTAATTTGTATGGTAGTGATAGAAAGCTGCGTAATGACGAAAGATTGGACCCTATCAGCCTTGAATTAGAAGCAAATAACAGCAACTTTAAAGCCATCATAAAGCATGATAAATTCAATAGCTATTTATTGCCTCACTACGAAGTTTTTCCTATTGTAATTAAGGCTGCTACTAGTTTCGAAAATGAAACAGCAGAAGCACAAATTAGCTTAATGAAAATTGAACTTATTGACGAACAAACTTCTGCTGTTATACAAACAATAGTTAATCCCGAAAATTCCAATAAAACATGGGCACTTGGACAAATGGAACATGGAAATTTTTATAATGAGACTAACATAAAAAAACTTGGTTTTCGCGTGCCAGCAAGAAATAGAGAAACTCAAGAAACACCTAAAGATTGTTTTTATTATTATCGATTTAATAGCTTTACTAAGCAATATGAACTAGACACCTTATTGAATAATAAACAAGAAACAAGATTTCAGAAAGAAACAAAAAGAATGTTTGCTTCAGAAAAAATTGAATCAAATAATAAAGCCATAGAATTCAATTATGAATTAAAGAATGGTGCTTGGAGTCTAGTACAAAGTGATACTTTTTTCAAAGCAAACCCCAGCGAAAAAGTAACTCCTAAAAAAATGGCTAAGTGTTATATTGATACTCCTTATAAAATAAAACAGGTAAAATACTTTGAGAACAGCAACAGCAAATTCATTATTGATACGTTTTGGATAAGCAATTATGGGAATGAAAAAGCCGCACTTAAAGTTATGAATCCTACACAATGGGGTGCCCACTTTTTAGTGCCAAAAGAAATTTTACCTAATCAAAAATTGCCCATTATTTACAAAAGAGAATTTATAGGTGATAATATTCAAAACAACAATATAAAAGAAGTACATGGTCCATTTGAATATATCAACGAAGGGATTAATATTGAATATGCAGATGGTCAAAGTGTTAGTACTTCTATTAATTATATGATTGTATCTCATCAAGCCAGAATGAAGATGATGCCCGATTCTAGCATACATTTTGAAATAAAATATCAACATGATAAAAGTAAAATAGTCAACACCTTTCCAAGCGGATATGTAAAAGAATATGGCGACTTATACTTACCCGATTCTTGTAAAATTGGCGAATGGACCATCATTGATTCTAGCGAAACATATTTTATAAGAAAAGAACAGCACCAAAAGTTATTTAGGCTTCAAGTTGCTAATGCGAATATTGAAAATTGTAAAGTGACATTAATAAGTGGTTGGAATGCATCGGATTTGCCTGCCTCAAGTAATGACTTATTTACAGTCTCAAAAAAAGTGAAATCTATTCTAGTATACTATACTAATAACAATGAACCGATGCAAGCTTTATATATCGTAGATTTTGAAAAGTTGCAACAAGAGGATGGCGTAACGCTATATTTATTGAAAAAAGACGAACCTTTTTTCTATCGCAGACAAATAAAAATACCCTTACAATTAAATCATCAACAATACAAAGCAATTTTTAATGTTGAATATTTAGCTAACGAAATGAAGCTAAAAACTAGTGCTACTCAAGTAGAATTGGAAAGATCTTATTTTTATAAACTTCAAGAAGGTTTTCCCAATTTATTGTATTACAATATCGATTCTGTAGACCAGTTAGAACAAGCAAGTTATCCATACTATATAGTTGATTTTACAAAGTGTACAACAAAAGAAACTGCGAAATTGTTCTCGATACTTGAAAAAGATAACAGTATAAAGGCTTTAAGTAAACTACAATATCCTAATGCACAAACCTTTTGTGATAATATAGTTTATATAGTGGATCCAAATATTAAAGTCTTAGATAGCACATTTTTGGCTGTAGCAAAATCTTTAGGTTTTAGTTATCAAAATATACAGGCTGGGCCGTCTTATTATCAACATAATTTTATGTATAAATCAAAAATAGTAAATGAAGCTTTTTACATGGCCTTTAATAAATTATGCGAAGCCAATCAATTGGGATTGATTTATTTGAATTCTTATGGTCATGCAAGGCCAGATTCACAGGAAATGGAATAAATCATAGAGCACTCATAAAACGAAAAATAGTATCCCTTATAAATCTGTATCCTACTTTTTGCCAATAAAAGTTTAAATTTATTATTCAAAACGTATCTTGATGAAGATTAAAATACTATTAGTTGGATTCTGTCTTTTACAATTTCAGCTTTGCAAATGTCAAGACACTTTTTCTATAGTGGCACTCGATTCTATAACTCGTCAAGTTGGAAGTGCCGGAGCCTCTTGTCTTGATTTGTTTTGGGCTGGCTATAGTGACCCTACTTTTTTGACTGATTTAATCCCAGATACTGGTGCTGTTAATACCCAGTCTTATTATATACAAGCTAATCAAGACAATGCTAGAATTCGTATGCGTGCTGGAGATACGCCCGCTCAAATTATTGCTTGGTTAGTAGCTAATGATCAAGTAAATAATCCGGAATTCAAGCAATATGGAATAGTAGGTTTTAATGGAAATAACCCATCGGCAGCTGCACATACTGGAAATGCATGTTTAGATTACAAAAACCATATTACAGGTAGCATGAATGGCATGTATTATTCAATTCAGGGTAATATTTTAAAAGGACAAATGATTTTAGATTCTATGGAAGCCAGATTCAGAAATACCCATGGAGATTTAGCATGCAGATTAATGGCAGCCATGCAAGGTGCCAAAGTAATTGGGGCAGACTCTAGATGTAATACAAAAAACACGTCTTCTTTATTTGCATTTTTGCAAGTAGCTAATCCAACGGATGTGCATAAGCAACCAAGTTTAAACATTTCTTTACGAACTAAGGATGGAGAAGGAATAGAGCCGATAGATAGTTTGCAACAATTATTTGACAAGGTAGAAAATTGCGCTCCACTAAGTATATCTAGTAATTCGGCAACTAAACTTGTCCGCGTGTTTCCTAATCCTACCAATGGAAATTTGTATGTTCATTGTGCGAATTTTGATCATGCTGAAATTATTATTTATAATATCTGGGGACAGCAATTGATCAAAAAGAGACTAAGCAGTGCGGTTCAACTGATAGATATCACTAACCTACTTACGGGCATGTATAGTTACCTTATTACAAAAAATGGCGACACCTTCTATAGGGGTAAAATTCAGATTCAATAAAATGAACTATGATTATCCGCAAAGACACCCTAATGTTTTTCCACTTTTGCCATGACGCAAAAGTTGAGCAAAAAGTCTAGGCTGAAGATTCTTGGCATAAGAATAATTTCATCTACGCCGCTTTTATCCAAACTCGTATATAGACATTCGCCATATAGCAACATTCGTTTGTGCTCAAACAGTGAATAAAAGTTTGGCTTCGATTTCAATATTTTTAGCTGCCTCGAATCTTAGGCCGTATATTCTATGAAGATTTTATTCAATATTTTGGTATTAGATAGATGACAACTGAGTTTATTAGTTTCGTTAAGTAGCTTAACGGATAAACATTAAATGAACAACTAAAATAGGTTTTGCATGTAGTATATTATTCTTGTTCAATTTTCATGCGTAGCTTGTGATTGTTGATTTATGGTGTCAACTTATGCTGGTAAAATAAACATTTGGGTGGTTTTTTAGATGAAATTATATCGGCATGATTTATTTACTATAAAATAGTTGAAGCTAGGGTTTAAGATGCTTTAAATTGGGGCGGGGGCAAATATGGGGGCAAATAATTTGTATTTCCTTTTTCTTATCCGAATGCCGTTTAATGTTCATATTCCTTTTAAAGCCTTGCTAACATTGGGTTTTATTGGGATAACAGTAAAAACTAGCACACATAAAAAAACCCCAATTAAGGGGTTTTGTGGTGTGGGAGGGATTTGAACCCCCGACACATGGATTTTCAGTCCATTGCTCTACCAACTGAGCTACCGCACCATTTACGGGAGGGCAAAAGTAATGATTATTCTGTAAAATGAAAATAATTTTCCTTTAAGCTCGCAAATTTCTTTATTTCAAATGCTCATAGGCCCTAATTCGCGTATTCGCTCATGAATTTGATTCGCATTAATCTAAACTGCTCAGTACTGATATTGTTTTCCTTCATTACATCTACTGCTTCATCTATGTTACCACTTTCACTTGTTTGGAAGAAATCAAAAATGTCTTCCTGATCGTATTCATCTACATAATCATTGATACAATAATCTAGATTCAATTTGGTGCCGCTAGATACGATCGTTTCCATTTCATGCAATAAATCGCCTAATTTGATTTCCTTCATTTTGGCTATTGTTTCTAAAGGAATTTTTTTGTCGATATTTTGAATGATAAAAACCTTTAAGCCGCTCTTGTTTACCACACTCTTCATTACAAACTCATCTACTTTGGTGATATCATTTTCTTCTACATACTTAGCAATCATTTCTACGAATTTCTTCCCAAATTTGATGGCTTTTCCCTTACTAACACCTTGAATATTTTCCATTTCAGCCAAGGTTGTAGGATAATTTGTGGCCATATCTTCTAAAGAGTTTTCTAGAAAAACTACAAAAGGAGGCACATTATGTTGTTTGGCTACAGTTTTTCTTAATTCTTTAAGCATATTCAACAACACAGGGTCAAGTGCTGATGAACCTTGTGCTCCGCCACCAATTTCTTCGTCATCGCCTTCGGCATCTTGAAACTTGTGATTTAAGGACAATTTTAAAGAATAAGGTTTTTTCAAGAAGGCTTTTCCTTTATCAGTTAATTTTAATAAGCCATATTCTTCGATATCTTTTCTGATTAAGCCTTCAACAAGCATTTGTCTGACCAAAGAAAACCAAAAATGCTCATCCATTTGAAAATGCGCGCCCATACTAAAGCATTTCAACTTGTCATGCTTGTAAGCTTGTATTTGCGTATTGGTTCGGCCTAGAATAATATTAATTACATAATCGATCCCAAACATTTCTTTAAGTTGTCTGATGGCTTCTAAGGCAGTAAATACGGTATCTTTAACGTCAATTTTTTCTTTAGGGTGCAAGCAATTGTCGCACATATTGTTGCATTTATCATGGTCATATTCTTCACCAAAATAATGTAGCAATACCTTTCTTCTACATATGGCACTTTCGGCATATGCCACGGTTTCGCCAATTAACTGAGCGCCCATTTCTCTTTCAGTCAGTGGTTTATCGCGCATTAAGTGCTCTAATTTTTGTACATCTTTATAGGAAAAATACAATAGGCATTTTCCTTCAAGTCCATCTCTTCCAGCACGACCCGTTTCTTGGTAATAATTTTCGATGGATTTAGGAATATTATAATGAATTACAAAACGAATATCTGGTTTGTCTATACCCATACCAAAGGCTATGGTAGCTACTATCACATCTACTTGCTCCATCAAGAATTCATCTTGTCGGCCAGCACGGGTTTTGCTATCTAAACCTGCATGATAGGCTACAGCGCTTATGCCATTGGCTACTAAAATCTGTGCTAAATCTTCGGTTGTTTTACGGTTGAGGGTATAAATAATGCCGCTTTTACCGCGATTTTGTTGGATAAATTTTACAATATGCTTGATGGTATTATCTTTTTTCCCTTTAGGAATGATTTCATAATACAGGTTATTTCTATTAAAGGACGATACAAACACATTTGGTTTTTCTAACATCAAATTTTTCTTGATATCATCTTGAACCTTAGGCGTGGCTGTGGCGGTTAAGGCAATGATATTAAGTTTGGGGTTAATTTGATTGAGGATATCTCTGATTTTTCGATATTCAGGTCGGAAGTCGTGGCCCCATTCTGAAATACAGTGAGCTTCATCTACCGCGATAAAAGAGATTTTTAATTCTTTTAAAAAGTCTACATTTTCTTCTTTCGTGAGGGTTTCAGGCGCTACATACAGCATTTTAGTATTTCCTGTCAACAAATCTTCTTTTACTTTTTTGATTTGTCCTTTGTTCAAAGAAGAATTTAGAAAGTGGGCAACATTTTCTATATCGCTATAACTTCTTAATAAATCTACCTGATTTTTCATCAGGGCGATTAACGGAGAGATAATGATGGCTATTCCATCACTGATTAAGGCAGGTAATTGATAGCATAATGATTTACCACCTCCAGTAGGCATAATCACAAATGTATCTTTGCCTGAAAGAATACTCTCAATAATTTTTTGTTGGTCACCTTTAAATTGGTCAAATCCAAAATGTTCGTGTAATGATTTTTTAAGATCAACTTTGCTGACTGTCTTAGCTTTTGCCATAAATAATTTTCTTTTTTCCCCCACGAGTGCTACTTAAACAAGAAGTAGCTCACTAATTTACGCAATGAAATACTCAATTGCAAGCATAATAACATTTAAAACCATGCCAAACGAAGATAATAGCATTGAAAATTTTTTCAATCTAACAAATCGTTAAATAAAACCTATTCACCTATTTTCTTTTTTCTAGCCTGCTTCAATTGTGTGTAGTCACATCCATTTTATGCTATGCGGCAGGGATAGTAGTGAAAAGCCCGCACCACGCGCATTGGCGTGGGAGGACTTGCAACGGATAGCCCGCAAGCCGCCCAAAAATCAACTTGGCTAGAAATAATTTATACAAGGAGGCTAGAAAAATTTCACAAGGCTTTTACTTAGCAAGAACTTTATATGTCGGATATTTGGCAGGATGAAAAAGTGTATCGCCTTTTTGTTGTGTTTCGTACTGGGGTTATCAGTTTATGGACAAGATCAATTACTTCAATTGGCGAAGCAATATTTGTTGTCGGGAAATTATGAGAAAGCGGCAGCTACATACAAGCAATTGGCTGAGTATAACCCAGAGGATGACAATATTCAACAAGGTTATATAGAAAGTTTGATAGGCATTAAGGACTATGCTACTGCTGAAAAAGTCATTAAAACGCAATTAAAACATAAAGATGTTGATGAAGGTCTTTATACTTATTCGCTTGCTAAGGTATATAAAGCCCAAGGTGAAGATAAAAAAGCAAGAAAGCTATTTGACAAAATCATTGATCAGGTGAGTCCTTTTGATGCTGATATAAGAAAAACCGCGATTAAATTTGAAAAAGATGGATTATTTGAATTGGCCATTGCTACCTATGAAAAAGGGAAGAGTTTGAATAAAGAAAATCCCTATTTATATGCAGAAGAATTAGCTGTATTGTTTGATAAAAAGGGTGATTCTGAAAAGGCAGTAGATAATTTGATGAATTTATATGTGTCTCAACCTGAAAAGGGCAATGAAGTAAAATCTACTTTACAGCGATTGATGAATAAGCCTGAAAAGATGGAAAGGCTTATGGCAAAAATTCAACAGCGTGCAGATAAAGAACCTGAAATGTATGCTTGGCCTGATTTGTTGGCTTGGATTTATATTCAACAAAAAAATTATATTAAGGCATTTCAACAAATACAAACTATTGATAATCGTTTGAATGAAATGGGTCGCAGAATATTGGGTTTTGCGAGAGTGGCCTTTAGAGAAAAAGAATTCAAAACAGCTATTATGGCATATGATGCTGTGGTAGAAAAAGGTAAAGACCAGCCGTTTTATTTATTGGCTAGGAGCGAAAGACTTAGTTGCTTGAAGGAGCAACTTGCCAATAATCCTACATTTACACAGGCTGAGGTCAAGTTAATTACCGCACAATATGAGACTTTTTTACTAGAGTATCCTTTATATAAAACCAAAGAAACAAATAGAGAATACGCCGAACTAGAAGCGAGATATGCGCATGATATCAATAAGGCTATTTTGATTTTAACTGAAATAACTTCGGCTAATAATGCTGAAAAACAATTTCGTGGTAGATGCAAATTAGAAATGGGCGATTATGAATTGATTAGGGAGAATGTTTGGGAAAGTACCTTGTTATATTCTCAAGTAGATAAGGAGTTTAAACAAGATGTATTAGGCGAAGAAGCGAGATTTAGAAATGCTAAACTTTCTTATTATGGAGGTGATTTTGAGTGGGCGCAAGGACAATTAGATGTATTGAAAGCTTCCACCTCAGAGCTAATTGCCAATGATGCCTTAAATTTATCAGTATTGATTACTGAGAATAATCCCATAAAAGATAGCAACCAAACACCTTTGTTGATGTTTGCACATGCTGATTTGCTTGAATTTCAAAACAAGAATGAAGAAGCCATCGCTATGTTGGATAGTATCAGTGCATTGTATCCTGCACATCCATTAATGGACGATATATTGATGGTGCGTGCAGAAATTGCGTATAAGCGACAAGATTTTAATGAGTCTGCTATGCACCTGCAAAAAATTGTGACTAATTACGCTGATGATGTATTGGCTGATGATGCGATGTTTCAGTTGGCAAAAATTAATGAAGTCTTTTTCAAAAATAATGAGGAGGCAAAGCGTTTGTATGAGCAGGTGATCATCAAATATCCGGGCAGTACTTTTGTGAATGAGGCTCGAAAAAGTTTTCGTCGTTTGCGTGGTGATAAAGCTGATGTAGAAGAAATTATCCCGTTGAATTAAGATTTGCTGAATAATATTGAACAACGTTTTATCCGCTAATTTATACGGATATTACTGCCAACATTCAATTTTTCTTGTGGCAAGGATAGAGCGGATACCCTTCAACCCGAGGTTTTTATGATTATCCGCAATGATACCCGATTGTTTTTCCACTTTTGCCATGACGCAAAAGTTGAGCAAAAAGTCTAGGCTCAAGATTCTTGGCATAAAAATAATTTCATCTACGCCACTTTTATCCAAACTCGCACAACAAGATACTGGTCATATAGCATCATTCGCTTGTACTCAAACAACGGATAAAAGTTTGGCTTCGATTTCAATATTTTTAGCTGCCTCGAATCTTAGGCCATCTGCTTCATGGAGAATTTTCCTTGATAAGCGATTTAGTAGATAATCAGTAATTTTCTCTATTTCACTTGTCACCGTCAGCACTGGTGAGATAACCAACAATTCTTATTAATTTAATCAGTCAATTTACATGAATATTGTTGCGTGTATCTTATGGTACGCGTGGCAAGGATAGAGCCTACCCGAAGTTTTGGGAGGGTGAAGCGTATGAGCCTAACACCCAAAAAGAAAAATAAACTTATTGTCCTTTCATTCAAATGCATACTCCGAATAAATCAATTTATATTTGAGCAATTTCTAAATTTCTTGCATGAAAATAGGCTTATACTTTGGCAGCTTCAATCCAATACATATCGGTCATCTCATTATTGCCAATCATGTATTAGCACATTGTGGGGTAGATCGAATTTGGTTTGTGGTATCTCCGCAAAATCCGTTGAAAGAAAGCGCCAGTTTGTTGAACGAGAAGAGTCGTTATTATATGGTTCAGGTGGCGATAGAGCATGAACCAAAATTTAAAGCTAGCAATATAGAATTCTCTTTGCCACGTCCTTCTTATACGATTGATACGATGACGCATCTGCAGGAAAGATATCCTCAGCATGATTTTTCGATTATCATGGGTGGCGATAGTTTTCAGAATATTAAGAAATGGAAAAATTATGAAGCCTTGCTTAAGCAATATAAGATCATTGTTTTTCAGCGACCAGGTTTTGACATTGATCTTAATTTATCTAGTCAAATTGAGATTACGAAAGCGCCTTTGTTAGACATTTCTTCGACATATATCCGCGGCTTAATCAAAGAAAAAAAATCGATTCGATATTTAGTTACCGATGAAGTGATGGAAGAAATTAGCGCATGCAGGTATTATTTGTGATGCCTTTTGCATAAGTCGTGGGGCTTATTCTATAAAACTTTTTGAATTGTTTACTAAAGGTTGGCAAATCAGTAAAATTCAATAGACGAGACACTTCAGTCCAGGTGTATTG
>JAGNOY010000010.1:0-3202 GCA_017989935.1 Chitinophagaceae bacterium | reverse complement strand
TTCACTAATATCAACTTCGCAATAGTGTTGGTTGGCTGCTAATAAATATTCTCCTGTATGCAATTTGATTTGCTTGTTGCCATTAAAGTATAATTCACTACCAGAAAGATTATATTTAAATGATAGTGGGGTCAGTACAATTTCTTTATTCAATTGTTTTATTTCAGAAATACGCACGGGATACGTTTTTATTTCTTGCATAATTGCTGCCCAATTATTTTCACGCAGCAGGGTGGTATTTTCTTGAAATGGCGACATAGAACTTCAAATCTATTTTATGTCTCAAGAATGAAGATTGAAACTTCCATTAGAGGATAAAATAAATTATAAACGGCTAAATAGGGAATATTGAGTTGCATTTGATTTAATATATCAAGGTCAAAAAGGTATCATCAAGGCATACAACGATTCAATTTTCTTTTTTCTGTACTTAAAATTGCATGTAAAAAAGCAGGATTTGACAAGCTGATGTTTTTCAATCCTAATAATTTTGTAATACTGCTTTTTTCAAAAATTGACTCAAAGATGTGTAAATATTTGCTGTTTCTTTTTATCCTTTGTGGTGTTTTTATTCAGCAAAACTCTGCACAAATTTTACAGAGAAAAATTTGGTTTGGTGCTATCATACATGAGCAACATAATGAGCTTGTTGTGGACTCTATAATCAGAGGTTCTTCAGCTGATGTGATGAAATTAAAGAAAAATGATATACTTCTCTCTGTAAATGGTGTGAAGGTTGATCGAATGGCCTTATTAAATCAATTATTACAACCAATTCGAGCAAACGATTCATGGCAACTATCTTATAAGCGCAACAAAAAAATCACTCATTGCAAAAATAAAGCTATTGGCCAACCTTTGTTTGAAGCTTCTTGGTGTAATACAAATTATAGTTCTTTAAAAACAACTGAATGTGAAGTAAGAACCATACTCTATTTACCCAAACATAAATTAAATCCTCCCGTTATCCTGTTTATCCCAGGGTATAATTGTAGTAGTATAGAATCTTTTTCTGGTAATTTCAATGGTCAATTGATTAGCTATTGGGTCAGCCATGGTTATGCAGTTTACACTGTTGAGAAGTCGGGATTAGGAGATAGCTATGCTTGCAAACCTTGTCAAGAAGTAGATTTACATGCTGATATTGAAGTGTACGAAACTGCGTTAAATGCTTTAAGTCAGCATAAACTAATTGATCCAAGTAGAATTTATATCTGGGGTCATTCTATGGGAGGGATCATTGCACCTATGATAGCTCAGCACAAATCAATTAAAGGAATCATGGTATTTGGAACTGTTTTTAGGCCATGGAGCGAATTTTTATTGGAAATGCATAGGGTGCAAAAACCTTTACTTGATAGTTTGAGTTTTACTGAAACAGAAGATTTTGTACGACTCATTCAACAAGTATATTATGAATTTTTTGTGTTAAAGAAATCACCTGAAGTTCTTTATAAAAATCCACTTTATAAAAAAGTTGTAGAAGAAGAACTTGAATATTCCGAGGGAAAGGAAGACATGTGGGGCAGACATTGGCGGTTTTGGCAACAACTTGATTCAATTAATTTAGCGAAGGCTTGGCAGGAAATAAATTGTCCTGTTTTGGTTTTGCAAGGTAGCTCAGATTTTATACAATGTAGTGCTGTTGAACCCTACTTAATTGCAGAAGCAGTAAATCAGGCACATCCTAATCAAGCTACGCTTTTCACCTTACCACAAATAGATCATTTAATGATGAATAGCATAAGTTTCAAAGAAGCTGTAGTGCATACGAAGAACAAAGAATACTTAGATGGAAATTTCAATCCTATTATAGCAGAAACTACCTTGGAATGGTTGAATAAAAATCTTTAAGTAAATTATTAGTATAAGAAAAATTGTATGAGTAAATTTATAACCAAAACTAATTCACTTATGAAAAACCAATACAACAAGTTTGTGTCTTTTGTTATTTTTTGGGGTTGCTTACTTTTATCAACTCAATCTTTTGCTCAAGCACCACAATTATTTAATTATCAAGGTATCGCAAGAGATATACAAGGAAACCCTTTAGGCAAGAAAACCTTGCATCTCAAAATTGCTATCTTGCCAACTTCTGAATCTGTTTCTCCTGAATATGTAGAAACACATCTTGTTACGACCAATGAATTTGGATTATATACTCTTCAAATTGGCGGCGGTAAAACTATATCTGGATCTATGAAAACCGTCAAATGGGAAACTGGCAATAAATATATTCAAGTAGCCATTGACCCCTTGGGTGGAAACAACTTTGTAGATGCTGGCACAACACAATTGCTCAGTGTGCCTTATGCCATCTATGCCGACAATGCAGGAAGCGCCAAAAATAATGAAAACCAAACTCGTGCAACCAATAATTTTATAGAAAAAACAAATGGTTCTGGTGTAGCAAATTCTACTTCCTTGTTATTTGATAATGGAACCAATATCGGATTAGGAACGACTAGTCCTATAGCAAAATTTCATATCAACCAAAATGTAGCTACTGTTCAAGAGCATTTACGTATGCAAAATTTAAGTGCTACAGGCGCTGGACGATTTACCTTATATAGCAACAACACAAACAACTACGCCACCTTCACGAAATATGGTTCTGGTTTTGCTGGTGGTTATACAGGTATTAGCACATTATACCCTTTTGGAAATTTATTAGCCTTTGGAAATAATGGGGTAGTAGCAGATGATGGACTTGGTCGTTTTCTAATAAGCACCGCAGGAAATATTGGGATAAGTTTATTTAAAGGAGCTACAAGTAAATTAAAATTTCATGCCGATTTTGTAACAGAAAATGTGGGTATTGGTGGTAATGCTGTGCCCGCTTCTCGAGTACATTTTAATAATACAGATGGTACAGATATAGATCTTCGTATGACTAATAATAACAGCGGACATTCTGATACAGACGGCTTGATTATTTTAGCCAATGGAAATAATGGAGCTTCCATCATGAATTTGGAAAATGGAAATCTTGCTTTGGGAACTGACAACAACACCATCTTAGATTTATTACCCAATGGAACCACTTCACTCAGCGGACAAATTCAAATTGCAGGTGGCAATCCTGGTGCAGGTAAAATTCTGACCTCAGATGCAAGTGGGTTAGCTACATGGGAAACACCAAACCAAGGAAGCGTTAGTAGCGTAAATGGTTCCACAGGAAGTGTGACTCAGAGTTTTACTT
>JAGNOY010000186.1 GCA_017989935.1 Chitinophagaceae bacterium | reverse complement strand
CAAGGCCTAACATCGTATTAGTTATGAATGGAAATCCTACTCTCGTCACAGGTTGTACTTTATCATCTAATAGTAATTTGGGGAATGCTTTTGGAATCGGTATTCAGCTTTTTAGTCTTAATACTATCCAAAAGGGAACTTCAGGTAATAATGGGTTTTATAACGATTATACTTGCACCGATTATACGTCGTTAGAACAAGGGGGAACTTATAATGCTACAATTACTACTGGAACAACAAATCCTGAAGGTGCCAAGGTTTATATTGACTATGATGATAATGGCATATTTGCAAGTAGTGAAGCAGTAATTACTTATCCAAGCAATAATACAGGAACAAGAACCTTGTCATTTACTGTACCAACAACGGGTGTTGTTCTCAATAAAGGACTAAGAATGCGCGTAATTTCAAAGTTTAATTCAGCCCCTAGCACAGCATGTGATGTAGGTACATATGGGCAGGCTGAAGATTATACGGTGTTTATTCAGCCAGTTCCAATTGCAACACTATCAAATGGTACCGGATCATCTACCATATGCATTGGACAATTTGCAAATTTAAAAGCAGACATTGTTGGAGGTACTTCACCATATACAGTCATTGTTTCGGATGGCACTACTTCTCAAACAGTAAACAATTATGTTTCTGGAACAGATATGGCGTTGTCACCAATTGCAAATGCAACTTACTCTCTTATTTCTGTATTGGATTATTTTGGTACATCAATACCTGTAACTGGAACTGCATCCATCGCTATCAGTAGTTTTAACATCACTGCAAGCGCAGGTACCAATGGTAGCATTACACCAAGCGGTATTACGAATGCCAACTGTGGAACAAATCAAACCTATAATTTCACACCAAACAGTGGTTATGCAATTCAAGATGTCGTAGTGGATGGTATTTCGCAAGGAGTTATAACAAGCTATACATTTACAAATGTTACAACTCCTCATACGATACATGTAAATTTTGTATCATTAGCTCTAACCCTTAGCCTAAAATTGTATTTGCAAGGATACTATCTAACTGCCGGAATGATGCAGCCTGTGTTATCAAATCAAGGAGTATCAAGTAACCCTTCAGATTGTGATATTATTCCAATAGAGTTACATGAGGCAAGCACACCATATAGTTTAGTAGAAACTGTAAATGCAACTGTGCAAACTAATGGTATGGCAAGTTGTAGTTTCACAAGTCCTTCTGCCAGTTACTTTATTGTCATCAAACATCGTAATACAATTGAAACTTGGAGTGCGGATCCTATTTTTATATCAAGCAATACGAATTACGATTTTTCTACAGCTGCTAACAAAGCCTACGGATCTAATTTGATAGAAATAGAACCGGGTATTTTTGCGTTGTACACAGGTGACCTCAATCAAGATGGATATATTGATGGTTTCGATTATCCGGCCTTTGATATCGATTCGCAAAATAATGTTAGTGGCGTGTATGTGGCTACCGACATGAATGGAGATGGTTACGTCGATGGTTTTGATTATCCAGTGTTTGATTTGAATAGTCAAAATAATGTAGTGGCGATCACACCTTAAATCATTCTTTGTACATATTATGATAAGACTGTCTAATGGGCAGTCTTTTTTTATGCTCCCAATATTCTTTAGCGTCACCTCGTGATTCGGGTCGGGAACCCTGGAATTTTTTGTTCGAGAAGTGAGCTGTATTTTTATATCGATTCGTTACAGTTTCTCTTTGCAACGCTGTGTTGCATTTTCTTTGTGGCCTTCTGTTTTATTTGACACGGAGTTGCACAGAGAAGTTCGCAGAGTTACACAGAGGTTTTGTCTAGTGAATTAAATGTATTCTCTGTGGTCCTCTGTGTTGTATTTTCTCTGTGAACCTCTGTGGTACATGCAATTTATTTTACACGGAGTTGCACAGAGAAGATCACAGAGTTGCACAGAGTTATCATTGCTTAGTTTAATTAAATGTGTTCTCTGTAGTTCTCTGTGTTGTATTTCCTCTGTGAACCTCTGTGGTACATGCAATTTATTTGACACAGCGTTGCACAGAGGTTATGTCTAGTGAATTCAATGTATTCTCTGTGGCCCTCAGTGTTGCATTTCCTCTGTGATCCTCTGTGGTATATGCATTTGATTTGACACAGCGTTGCACAGAGGTTTTGTCTAGTGAATTCAATGTATTTTCTATGGTCCTCTGTGTAAGTGTATTTCACAAAAGTTGCGGCGGGTCCCCATTTATAAAACATCACTTGAAGACAAGACATGCTGGGGGCATCATAAAAGTAATATTAAAATAGACCATCATTTTCTGAGATGTATTTTAATAGACTGGCAATATTATTTACATTCAATTTGGTGTAAATATTCTTACGGTGAGTGTCCACGGTATCCATGCTTATAAAAAGCATTTCACTGATTTGTGCATTTGTATGTCCGTTATAAATATGTTTTAAAATTTCTTTTTCTCGTTTCGTTAAGATGGGTTTCTGTTCATTTTTTTCTTTCGTTGCATGATAAATTTTACTGAGTTCAAATCCTACATATTCTTTGCCCGCGGCTACCGTTTTGATAGCGTGTATTATTTCATGTCGCTCGGCATTCTTCAATAAATAACCACTTGCACCGGCTTCCATCATACTCAAAATAAATTTACCTTGGTTAAAGGTGCTTAAGGCCAAAATTTGAATATGGGGATAGGCTGTTTTTACTTGTCGGCACAATTCAATGCCATCCATGCCAGGCATACTAATATCGGTTAGTAATACATCAACGGGTTGCAAGGCTAAGGCTCGTAAGCAACTTTCAGCATTTAATGCCGAGCCACTAATAGAAAAACCTTGTTCGCTAGACAAAATAGTAGTCAAGCCTTCAAGTACAATATTATGATCGTCGCAAATAAAGAGGTGTGTCATGTTTATACATTTAATTCAATATTGATCACCATGCCCTCATTGGGTTTTGTTTCAATTTGCATAACCCCTTTTAAATAATCAACACGATGTTGCACGCTACTCATACCCATGCCTTTGGTATGCTTTAATGCTTGTTGGTCAAAACCTTTGCCATCATCCTCCACAGTCAAGAGTATCTTTTTTTCTTCCATAGAAATTTGGGCTAGTATTTGTTGGCATTCACTATGCTTGATGGCATTGTTGATGAGTTCTTGTAATATTCGATAAATAGACAATTGTGTGGAATTGCTTAGTGTGCGCTGTGTACCTAAGAATTGAAAGGAGACATTCACTTGACTACTTCGTTCAATGTTCTGGCAAAATTCTTGTATTGCATCTACTAAACCAAAACGGACCAACACATCAGGCATTAAATTGTGCGACACTTTTCGTAATTCATCTAAGGTTTGATCTAATTGTTGAATGGAATGTTGAAAGGCTTCCATGTTTTCCGGAGTCATGACTAAATTTTCTTTCATATGGTTGAATGACATTTTTACGCCTGATAACATGCCGCCTAACCCATCATGTAATTCTTGGGCAATACGCTCTCGTTCTTCTTCTTGTCCTTGTAATAAAGCATCTACGGCACGTAATTTTTTTTCTTGTTCAAGTTCTGTGATTTGCTGATTGCGAAGACGAAGTTTTTTCTGGTTGTTCAGATACACAAAATAAGACAATAGTAGCAATCCTAAGGTGATACAAAGCAAGAGTATATAAATGAATTTATTTTTTTGTGAAACAATTTCTTTTTGCTGTCTTTCTATTTTTAATTGATTGATTTCTTTGTCTTTTATTTCGGTTTCGAATAGCGTGGTTAGTTGCTCTGTTTGCTTCAAATTGTTTACACGAACTAGGCTATCATGTTGTCGATTATCATTTTCAAGAAAGGCCAAAGCTTTGGAGGCTTCACCTGTTTTTTTGTAATATTCAGCATAGTTTTCATCCACATTTATTTTACCTTGGGTAAGAGAAAGTGCATGTTGAAGTTTCTGCAAATTATCATTTTCACGTTTGGCTATTTGCAAATCTCCTTTGGCTAAATACAATTTTACGAGTGCGTCTTTCACTCGAAAGTATTCGGTCGGTAAATGATCTTTGGGTGCATAGGTTAATGCAGTATCTAGTATTTTTTGTGCTTGCTCATATTGATGTTTATTCGAAAGGATGAGGCTTTTGTAAATATAAATTGACGTTGGATTATACCCTGTAACATTCATGTTTCTGTAATCCCATGCATCTGTTTGTTTTAAAATCTTTTCTGCAGCATCGTATTGTTTCATGCCAAGATAGCAACTTGTGAGTAAGCTGAACCCGTTGAGGATTTTACCGACATTCATTTCTTTTTGGGAGTAGGCTAAATATTTTTGGCAATAGCCCAAAGCTTTTTCGGGGTATTCTAGTTTAAGGTACAAATCGCCAATATTGCCTATTAAATCTATGTTGTTCTTATTGATTTCATAGCCTGTCAATTTATATGCTTCTATATAAGCTTGAAGGGCTTGTACTTCTTTTTCTTGAATACGATAGACATTACCGAGACCCTTATAGGCATATTCTTTGATTCGTTGGTTTTTAGCATGATGCAAATCAGTTTTTGTATGGATGATGCTATCCCATGTTTTCATGGCCAAGTCGTATTGTTGTGAACTTTTGGCAATGCCTGCTCGAAAGTCCATACAAAGAAGTTTACCAGTTTGAAAGTTTAATTGATGTGAAATAGAATCGGCTTCGTATAAGTAGGGCAGTACTTTTTTCTTGCCACTTAAAAAGATGGGGGTGCCAAAAATTTTAGCTAATATGAAAACACGGGTAGTATCTTTTGCAGGATGAAGATTCAATTCGTTGATGGCAGAATCTATGATGCTGTTTTCACGTGCAAACATATCTTCTTGTGCCCATGACGTTTTGTTGCTGCATAAAAGCAAGATGAAAAAAATGGCACCAACAATAATTTTAGAATAGGGCATTGTGCAAGTAGGAAGCCTAATGGGTTAGAAGACAAAGGTTGAATTTTAAATCTTTAAAACCAATCTATTTTTAAAAATCACGTGTTTTCGGTAGATCTTATTACTGAATGAATTTCATTTTTGTATGGCTAAAATAGACTTATGAAAAACACCTTACAAAAAGAACGGTACAAGCAAATGATGAGTATGATTTGTTTCACAATTGTTTCGATATTATTCCTGGCTTGTAATCAAACTGAAGAAGTTCCGAAGTTATCAAAGGCAA
>JAGNOY010000185.1 GCA_017989935.1 Chitinophagaceae bacterium | reverse complement strand
TTCAAAGTACGAGATGCGCAGGGCTAACATCTCGAACAGCACTAGCCAGTCGTAGTGCTCAAAATACACTTGAATTAGCGGATTCACAAAATATAATATTGAACACCTAGCGGCAACGATTGCAATGGAAAGCCCGCATTCCGAGAGGCTATACAATATATAATTCTACTCAACTCATCATAGCCGATTCGGAAGTGGACTTGCAATGAAAAGCGTGTCTGCCGCCCAAATAAAAAAAGGCCACCCTAAGGCAGCCTATTTATTAAATTAAAATGAACAATTATTCTTTAATCAATCTGCTGTATTGTACCTGACCATTATTGTTTATAACTCGAACAACATACAAATTGCTTGGCAAACTGCTAATATTCATAGTTTGGTTATATTGTGTGTTAAAGCTTTTCACTTTGCTACCATTTAGACTTAATATATCCACTTGAATTGATTGACTACCTTCTCCTTTTACCATAAATTGGTCGTTCACAGGATTTGGATATAGGTTGGCTCTTTCTTTAGCAACTGAACCAAGACCTGTTGGATTTGCAAAAGTAATTGAATACATGGCAGCGGTTTTGTTGATTGTAGAAAGTACACAAAGACTATCACTGCAGTTATTTGTTGGATCGCTAATGTATAGACAAATGGTATAATTTCCTGCAGCTGCATAAGTATGCGTTGGGAATTGACCTGTTGAAGATGAGCCATCACCCCATGTCCAAGTATAATTCATAGATGAATTTCCGATTGTAGTATTCACTCCAATATAGGTATGAGGGGCAGAACTGTCAGGGTAAATATAAAAGTTTGCCTGACAATTGTTAGCTGCAACCAAACTGATGTTCTGACAAATTGTATCGACGCAAGACAAGCTTGTATCTGAAATTGCTAAACATACCTGATGGGTACCAGGGGTGTTCGTATAGGTTGCATTAGGACCGGTCGCAAAAATTCCACTATTATCATACCATGTATAACTAATCGTGTTGCCTACTGTACCTGTATTAGATAAAGAAGCAGTACCATTTACATTGCAGATATAAGAAAAATTAGCTTGACAACTCGGACTTGCAGAAACTGTGATATTTTGGCAAGTAGTATCTGTACAACCGCCAATAGAATCGTTCACATATAAACAGACTGTGTAAGTACCTGGGGCATTATATACTGCCGACACTGTTGCTCCAGATCCTGCTGAACCATTTCCAAAAGACCATGTATAATACGTAAACATTGAATTACTTCCTGTTGAAGTAAAAGTTACTGTACCATTGGGAGAGGCTGAATAGGTAAATGCGGCTGAGCATTGGGCTTGCATTTTAACCGAGATAAATGCAAAAAGAACGAAAAGGATAAATTTGAGTTTCATAAAAAAAATTATTTTGTTTGACACCTAGACGAAGGCTAAAATTTGAATGTTAGCAAAAGTAAAAAAATATTTTTGTAACTCATAATTAATGAAAAGGCACCTGCAAGTCAAAATATATCAAGAATTAATTTTATCTACTTGATGTTTAAAACTATTTCAATTCAGAAATGATTCCTATGAATAAATTAGTTCTATATTTCGCCTTGGAAACTGATCAAGGATTCACATCGTATGAAAAATTCAAAAGAAATTAAAGCACTACTCCATTTACTAGACGATCCTGATCGGGAAATTTTTAATTCTGTTTCGGAAAAAATTTTATTTTACGGAAAAGATATCATACCAAACTTAGAGTCATTTTGGGAGCAAACTACTGATAACACAGTACAAGAAAGAATTGAGAACCTGATTCATAAGGTAAATTTCAGTGATGTATTTCAAGGATTAACACAATGGTTCAATATAGAAAAGCCTAATTTACTTGACGGCGCCATCTTGTTAGCGAGATATAAATATCCAGACTTAGAAGAAGACCAGATTAGAAAGACAATAAAAAATATCTATCAAAGTTGCTGGCTTGAGCTCAATAATTACCTTACCCCACTCGAACAAGTAACCATTATCAATAGTATTTTTTATAGCATGTATAAATTCAAAGGTTTTGATTTAGACGATAACAAACCTGCCCATTTTTACATGAACGAGGTTGTAGATAGTCATTTTGGCAATAATTATTCCTTAGGTATCTTATATCAAGTATTGTGCGAAATGTTAGATATCCCTGTATTTGCTGTACAACTTCCCCATCAATTTTTGCTAGCCTATTATGATACGCGTTACGATATCACCAAAAAGCATCATTCTCCTTTTGCAGGTATTCAATTTTATATTGATCCGAACTCAGGCATGATTTACACTCAAAATGACGTGGATGTTTATCTTAAAAAGTATGGATTCACCTTAGAAAATGATGCCATTTACCCTTTATCAAACAAGGAAATTTTATTCTGCGAAATCGAAGCCTTAATTCAAGTGTATAATCAGCTCGAAGAAGAAGACAAAGCCATTGAACTACAATCGATACTTGATTTAAAAAATAATCAATAGCTAACAAGTCTTTTGATCATTCTGAGTTTATGGGTTCTTTTACCTGATCTTTTATTGACAATCCCTTCTTGGTCTATCCAATCAGCATCAACAACCCCATTGACCTCAGAAGCATGATAAATTTCTTGACTACTTAAAAGTATACCAACATGATTAATTTCTCCAAGTTCATTCTCAAAAAAGGCAAGATCACCAAATTTTGTATGAGGTAAAAAATCAACAAATTCCCCGAAAGTGGCTTGGGCTGAGGCTAATTGAGGTAAGCGAATTCCCAAAAACCTATAAAACAATTTGCTCAACCCCGAACAATCAATGCCTGTATTTGTTAAACCACCCCATAAATAAGGTACTTGTTGAAAAACCATTAGCATATCCTTCAAGGTTTGAGCATTCTTTTCAAGCGACAACAAGTCTATTAGGCAGGCCTTATCAAGCATATTTGCCGGAAGCCTATCCATAAATGTACCCACCACCAAGTGCAACGGTTGTTGATTGTTCGCAAGAATGACTTGTTTACTCAACAAAATCTTACTTGATTGATTTGTAGTTAATAGATCGGACAATAATTCGAGTTGGGATTGTAAAATCCATCCATGTGTGCCTTCTTCATCGATTAGTACCTTACACCAATTTTTATCCTTCTCCAATAAAGTCATCACATCTCCATGTAAAACTTGTGTCAATAATTCACTTCTATGATTTGGAGCTGACTTCACATTACCTACCGAAACAGCACAATACATTTTATTCATGAAGTAATATTACTAAAAAAATTGTCTTTAGCCCTTTGACTCTTTCAGAAAACAGCGATGATTTAACAAACTTTATGCGACTTAAATATTATTTTCGTCCCAATCTTTTTTGTGCCAACCAATTTAAAAAATCTTAGCGACGAGGAACTTGTGTATTTATTCCGTAATAAACAGACTACGGAAGCCTTAGGTATTTTATATGGTAGATATTCCCATTTAGTTTACGGGGTAAGTATGAAATATCTAAAAAACCCTGAACTAGCAAAAGATGCTACCATGCAGGTTTTTGAGAAATTATTGACGGATTTGCACAAACACGATGTTCTACTTTTCAAAGCTTGGCTATATCGAGTTGCCCAAAATCATTGCCTGATGCAACTCAGAAGTAACAAGCATTTGGTAAAATCTGTGGATATATTTCCAGAATATAGTGTGGAATATGAAGATACTATGCATCCGGCGGTACAAAAAGAAAAAATTTTGGTAAAAATGGAAGCTGCATTAGAGGAATTAAACCCTGACCAACAGCAATGTATTAAATTATTTTATCTCGAAAAAAAGACTTATACTGAAATTATGCAGGAAACAGGCTTTAACTTTATGCAAGTAAAAAGCTATATCCAAAATGGTAAAAGGAATTTGAAATTAAAAATAAACGAAGACCTGAATGAATGACCTTAGTGACATATTGAATCCAAGTCATTGCCTGAGTCAAACTCAGTTAATAGCCTATATCCAACAAAAATTGGAGCGGGAGGAGGTCTATTTGGTGGAATCTCATTTAAATGATTGTCCGTTCTGTAGTGATGCATTAGAAGGCTTGATGGAATCAGATCTTGATTTAGGCAAACAACATTTAGTTGAAATAAAGAAACATGTTGAAACCAAATTAGAAGAACTAAGGCCTAAACAAACTGCTGAAATTCCTGCGTCGAATCATTCCTCAAAAAAATCATTAAGCGTAACTAACAATAAAACATATAGATGGTTAGCTGCAGCAAGTGTATTGTTTTTAATAGGCTTAGGAGGTTATTCTGTATTTTCATACATTAGTAAACAAGATAGAGAATTAGCTTTACAAGAAAAAAATAGTACATCTTCTGTAGAAGCCCCTTACAAAATGCCTGAAAATGCTGAAACAGGAGAAGTAGTGCATGTGGAAATTTCTGCGGATAGTTTGAAAAACATTTCATCTGATGATAAAATTGAAAAAAAAGAACTAAGCAAAATAGAAGAAATTAAAACTGTACCGCAAACAACTCTTGAAGACAAATCATTAGCGAAAAGCACCACAAAGCCCCAATTCACACCACCTCCTGTAACTAGTTCCAAAGAAATCATTGAAAAGGCTCTCGTGCCAGCTGCTGAAGTAAGTAAAAGTAATGCAGACCAGTCTGTTCAAGAAAACGATTATGTAAACAATGGGAAAAATTATGCACAGGAAGAAAAAGTAGTTGCAGAAACCAAAACACCCCTTTCGAAAAAAACTTCATCAGTTGGAATGAAAAAAAGTAATAATGAATCATTTCAACTAGCACCAGCTGCGAATCAATTAAACTATTCAACTTATTCAAATAACGACAATAACAATAAAAACTATAAAGATCAAGAAATCGAAAACATTCGTACTAAACAAGATGATTCAAAATCAGCCTATGAAACTGGCTTAGGCTTTTATAATGAAGGCAATTACAAAAAAGCTACCAAAGTTTTCGAAAAAGCAATGAAAAAAGCTTCTGGGCAAGAATTAGAAGATATTCAATTTCATTTAGCTCAGGCTTATTTGAAACTAGGCAGAAACTCAGAAGCTGAAAGCCTTTTAAACAAACTAGCTAATAGCAGTAAATATAAAAATAATGCGCTAGAACTCAAAAAACAAGTGGGTGAACCTACTAAGAAGAAATAAAATAATCATAGAACTATAAGCAGTCAATGAAGCTAGTTATGATG
>JAGNOY010000184.1 GCA_017989935.1 Chitinophagaceae bacterium | reverse complement strand
TGGAGCTGCGGCTACTGTTCTTAATACAGTTTTAGTACATAAATTAGCATCTCTTACAGTGATGGTATAAATTCCAGCAGCATTACCATTAAAGATGGGTGAAGCAACAAAAGCGCCTGCATTTAATCTATAATTATAGGCCCCTGTTCCGCCTGTTGCGGCAGCTGTAATAGTGGATGTTCCTCCGTTACATAAGATAGGTGTATTAGATGCTGTTGGCACGATTGCTGATGGTTGAGTTATTGTAATGACAGTACTTGCAGTGGCTGTAGTAGCATCTTTTACTGTCATGGTATAAGTACCTGCTGTGCTTGCGGCAAAGGCACCTGATGCTTGAAAGGTTCCTCCATTTCTAGAATAAGTGTACGGCAATGTGCCACCTAAACCCACTGCTGTGATGGTAGATGAATTGCCATTACAAGTGATAGCAGTTCCGGTTGCCGTTACTGCCAGTGCTTGTCCACTTTTGGTAATCGTTACACTTGTTTTATTCCATTGATCAAGCGTTGAAGCCGAACCATCACCATTGGTGGCGTTTCCTGCAACATTGAAAGTCATATTTGCATTACCTGACGCTGGTGCTGTCCAATTAAAAGTCCAACTAGCAGTTCCCGCCACTGGAGGTCTTCGAGACGTGTGCCTAATTTCTGGTGTTGTGGTAACGGCTGTACCGGCAACCGCTGTAAATGTGCCTGCTGTGGCAGTCATATTAAAACCGTCACCTAAACCATTCGGTGATGCCGCAACAACGGCAGTATTGGTAACAGAAACTGTGAGTGAGTAAACAGTTCCGTTGACATAGCCACCAGCAGGCAACCCTGTAATGGTAACTAAGGTATTTGCAGAAACGGAGGCATTATGACATGTACAACCAGCAACACTTTGGCCAGTTATGCCACCACTTGATGAACTTAAGGTCATGTATAACACAAAGGCGACCAAGGGTGATAAAATGAGGGAAATTTTCCTTTTCATAAGTTTTGTTTTGTTTTGTTAAATGTTTAAACATCTAAAATAAAACCTTTAGGGTATAATTCAAAAACATTAACATTCTTAAGCGGCCACAGAAGTCAGTTTTTTAATTCTAAGAATGGAAAAACTCTTCGAGTATAAAATAATTAATTCAATGATAAGCTCTCCTATTTCTATAAGACTTGCGGGCTGTTACTTGCATTTAGATTGGAATTATATTTTACTACACAACATGCGCAGCAATCCATCTGCATCATTAATGGTTTGTTTGTCTGTTTTGTAAAAGGTAATTTTTGAAGGCGGTACCACATTTGGCGAAGTTTGATCGACTCCTTGAAAGCCTTCTAAAAATACTGACTTGGTAAAATCAAGTTGAGTGTCTTGATCAATGATGAAGATGATTTTTTCTATCGGAAAATATTGAATCAACGATTTAATTTCAAACTGGCAACCTTTAAAGTCTGGCGAAAACTTTCTAATATCCATCAATACCAAATCATTCGATTTTACTAATCGCTTTAGTACCTCCTTCCAATTATTATCTCTACAAAAAAATTCAGTCACACGGTAAGTGCTATCTATATCTGGCTTGATATCTACCGCATTAATATTTCGTTGAATAGAGGTTTCATCTTCACAAAAAAAGTTTCTTAATTCCCCGCCTATATAAGCCATAACTTCATGCGGATCGACTGTACTTGTGGCTAAATCTGGACCAGAAATCATTTGTATGATACCAGCGTAACGCCAATGTCGACAAATACGTTCATACAAGGTTCTGCTTTTTTCACCTAACCTAAATACCCGCAGTAATAATAGTTTAGGTACCTTTTCTTGATGCATGTTTTTGCGTAATAAAAAATACATCAAAAAACTAATGGACTTATACAAGGGAAATGCGCCCAAAGAAACCAAAGCCATCCTGTGATTACCGCTAAACATCATCATGGCATAGACCAGGTTATAGATAATTAAAATAGCATCCGAATTGAGTTGCAAATCATTCAACTTTTTTGTTACGTACAAATAACGAATTCCTTTCAATATAAACCACCCTATTGGTATACTGAGCAAAAAAACCAGCGTTGGAATCATATAAAATGTAGCGGTGCCAGAAAATCCTTTCTGAATAAACTCTCCTGCTACATAATTGAGGACATCAGGATGATGCGACAAATAATACAAGAATAAAAAGGGTGCTGCCGTGCAAATGATAAAAAAAGTAAACACAAGTAAACCAATAGATTTGATGGTTCTAATTCGAAATAAATAAATCATTAAAAATGGCATCAAATTGATGGCAATTATTGGCTTGAAAATATCTAAGAAACTAATATCTGATCCATGACTTCTGCCCCAAAGTATGGTAGCAAAAATTAAATACACCATCCCTGTTAACCCAACCAAAATGAATTTGTCCTTTATGGTGGTGGTCAATAACATCATTGATATTTGAAAAAAAGGAAAGCCGTAGATTAGTACTGAAAAAAGGTATCTTCCAACATTGCCTCCTTCTTCGTACAAAGAACACCACGAAATAAAAAGTGCAAAGGCTAAACAAGAAAGACCAAGTGCCATAAAATGAAATCCTAAAGTTGCTTTAAGTTTATCGTACACAGGAGAATGAAGTGAGGTGAGTTTATTTAAAGGCACAACTTCTATGTCAAATTCAACTTGCTTATTAGAATGTATGGGTGGTGTATCATCTAGTTGCTTAAATTTAGCCGCCTTATAGCCCATACCACGAATTAGATAATTCTTGTATTTCCTTAGAATAAAAAAAGAAATAGGAAACGCTAAGATGACGCTTGTAATCAAAATGCTCATGACTACACCTGGAATTTGATTACTAGCTGGGTTCATAAAAATTGATCTTGGTAGAATCAAATATACTTCATCAGAAATTTATGTTGTAAAAAAAACGAACCCATTTTATTTTCAATTAAGACGAATCACATTCTTAAGAAGGTTACTGCGGCAACGATAGTAGCGGATACCCCGACCTGAGGCTTTGGTCAGGGCGGCGTAGCAGCGGATAGCGTGTGTGCCGCCCAAATAAATGAAAACTCCCAAACTGACATGAAATCCATCATTAAATGTATTAAATTGCCACACTTAAAATTTACTAGATGACCATTGATTTCAGATCAGATACTTTTACCAAGCCTAGCAAAGACATGCTAGATTTTATGTTTCATGCACCCGTGGGTGATGATGTATTTTCAGAAGACCCTAGTGTGAATGAATTAGAAAAACAAGCCGCTGATCTTTTTGGGGTTGAAGCTTCGATTTTTTGTCCAAGTGGCACCATGACCAATCAAATTGCCATACAATGTCATACCCATCCAGGTGATGAAGTCATTTGCGAAAAATTTAGTCATGTGTATATTTACGAAGGCGGTGGGATTGCGAAAAATGCAGGTTGTCAGGTGCAAGCCATATTAGGAGATAGAGGACGAATTAGTGCTGAGCAAATAAAACCTTGTATTAACCCAGATGATATTCACAGACCAGTATCGCGCTTAGTGAGTTTAGAAAATACTTGCAACCGAGGCGGCGGAAGCACTTATGCATGGAATGAATTACTTGCTATCAAAGATCTATGTGTGTCAAACAACATGAAGCTGCATTTGGATGGAGCTAGGCTCTTCAATGCCATGATTGCACGTAAGGAAACCCCTAAACAATATAGTCAATTATTTGATAGCATTTCTATTTGTTTAAGCAAAGGATTAGGTACACCAGTCGGAAGTTTGTTACTAGGCGATGCGGCCTATATTAAAAAAGCGAGAAGAGCGCGTAAAGTGATGGGCGGCGGTATGAGACAAGCTGGCTATTTGGCTGCAGCCGGCATTTATGCACTTTCGCATAACATCGAACGATTGCAAGAAGATCATCATCATGCTAGTCGACTTGAAGAGGCACTCAAACTGAAAGATTTTACGGGTGAATTTCTTCCCGTCGAAACCAATATTCTGATTTTTGAAGTGAAGGGGCGATTTGATCCGAAGAGCTTGTACGAAGTCTTCAAAGCCAAAGATATTTTGACTATGCCTATTTCTGCAACTCAGCTTCGCATGGTGACCCATCTAGATATTAGCGCAAGCATGATAGATCAAACGATTCAAGTTATTCAATCATTATAATCTCCATTTCAAGCTACTTCTTAATATATCTTAAGCTTGATAGCCCTTAAAAAAATAGTCCACATCAATTGAAGTCTAACATGTAAATTTGCACATCTGAAAATTTCTCAAATGATAAATATGAATCTTTACAAAAAACAACAACAAGAGTTTATCAGTCGTCATATTGGCCCTGATGCTACAGAAACCGCTAACATGCTACAAGCTGTTGGTTGTGAATCCATGCAAGAATTAATTGAAAAAACGGTGCCAGCCTCGATTCGACTGAGTAAGGATTTAGACGTGAGTGAATCAATCAGTGAAGCCAATTACCTGGACCATATACATACCCTTGGACTTAAAAACACCCTGATGAAAAATTATATAGGCATGGGTTATTATGGCACCCATGTTCCGAGTGTAATTTTAAGAAACCTATTTGAAAATCCAGGATGGTATACGCAATATACACCTTACCAAGCCGAAATTGCTCAAGGCCGATTAGAAAGCTTATTGAACTTTCAGACCATGATCACTGATCTTACTGGATTATCTTTAGCCAATGCCTCTTTACTTGACGAAGCTACAGCAGCGGCAGAAGCTATGAATATGTTACATGGCACCAAAGGAAATGACAATAAATTAAAGTTTTTTGTGGATGAACAAACTTTTCCTCAAACTATCGATGTACTAAAAACAAGAGCTTTACCTGTAGGTGTTGAATTGGTTTTCGGTGATTACAAACAAGCGGTATTAGATGCCAGTTTTTTTGGAGCCTTAGTACAGTATCCGAATAGCAATGGCTCAATAGAAGATTATAGAAATTTTATTGCACAAGTTCATCAGCATGAAGCAGGTGTGGTAATGGTTTGTGATATCTTATCACTTGCCTTATTAACTCCTCCAGGAGAATTAGGTGCTGATGTTGCTGTAGGTAGTTCGCAACGATTTGGCGTACCTATGGGTTTCGGTGGCCCACACGCCGCTTTTTTTGCCACACATGATGAATACAAGCGTGTAATACCAGGTAGAATTATTGGGGTAAGTATTGATGCAGAAGGTAATCGTTGTTTACGTATGGCC
>JAGNOY010000183.1 GCA_017989935.1 Chitinophagaceae bacterium | reverse complement strand
ATTTGCAAAATTACCTAAAGTGACCACCAAGGTGTTTCCTGAAGGATCAGCAGCTAAATCTGTTATAAAACGACCATAACTACCAATAAGTGTTTTTGTAATCATACCTTCATAAGGATAACCGCTTGTACCGTATAAATTTGTAATTGTATCATAATACTTGTACGTAGAATCCCACAAACTTGGTAAATCTAATCTATAAACTGCGCCTCCTGCTGTTCCAGCAAAGACATGTTTGCCATCAGCAGATGAAGTAACCGCAGAAAAACCAGCTCCAGATTGTGCTTGAATTTTAAACCAAATGGTGTTACCTTCTAAGGCACTTTGCGTCATCCATAAAGCGCTGTTAGATCCGTAGAGATAATAAGATTTATTCTTTCCATTAATCTTCTTTTCTTGAAATTGAATTGGTGCTTTCCAATTCGCATTATCATCTGGTTTACCATCAGGGGATGATACAGGTGAATTATCAATATTCCTATCAAAAAAGCTTTTAAACGATTGTCCTGAAACACCATTATCAGTGGCTCTTAACATTTCACCATTAGGAAGACCTGTAAATATTGTTGCAGGATTAAGATCACTGATGGCACATTTCATACCATCCCCACCAGATAAATCTCTAGATTGTTGAACAGAATTGACTGAAGTACCTAAAATTCCAGAACCATTATCCTGCGTACCAAATACAATTCTTCCTAATTTGTTTACTGCAATTCCATAACATTGAGCCGTACTATAATATTTGTTTTTTTCAGCAAATGTTGGCACCGTTGCAGAAGAATTGAAAGAGATATACATCCCTCCGTCACATACCACATACATATTTTCAGGGTTAGAAGGATTAAAGAAAATACCATGCATATCTGCATGAACATTTAATCCTTGAAAGGGACTTCCGCTAGATGAAGCAATAGGTGCCCATCCGTTTGCTGCTGTATATCTCCATAAATCCAATTGGCCTCCGCAGAATACCATATCAGGTATCAAAGGATGCACACCAAAAGCAATGTCATATTCTCCTTGATCTCCTAATGGATTAAACACAGCAGAACCACCTTGTCCGATAGTTGTCCATGTTGCCCCAGCATCTGTTGATTGATAAACACCTTTTAATGGTACAGAACCCGAATTATTTGGACCAGCGATACATAAGTAAATTCTGTTTGGATCACTTGGTGCAATAGCAATTTCAACTCGTTGACAAGTATTAGCAGGTGGCAATCCATTAGTTCCAATTTTATTTGTACTAAAACTTGTTCCTCCATTATTTGATACATAAAGCGCATTAGTTGTTGCCGCTACAACATTGTTTCCATCAGACGAAATTTCAATATCACAAAAACGAGCACTAACACTTAGTCCAGTGGGCTTAGTCCATGTACTTCCTCCGTTAGTTGTCATCTTAACACCTCCATTTGTTGCTGCAAACAAAATATCCGGATTAGTTGGATGTGCTACAATTTTGTCTACATATGCCCAAGGATCAGAAGGTGAATTGCTATTGGTTGTTTTAGTGGCTATTAATTGATTGAATGTAGTTCCTCCGTCAGTAGATTTAAAAATACCTTCACCAAGTTGAATGATTTGTTCAATATGTTGCACGGAGCCTGCAAAACCTGTATTTCCTTCTCCTGTGCCATAATAAATATCTCCATTTGAAGCTTGGGCTACTGTTGAAATTGCAATGGCTATGGTTGAATCATTTCCACTACGTCGAGTCCATGAATCACCATTATCAGTTGAAATCCATAATCCACCACCAACACTGCCCATATAGAGCTTGTTCGTATTATTTTTGTCTATCACTAAAGAACGGGTTCGACCACCAATGTTATTTGGCCCAGCTTCGTCCCACTTCATTTGATCAAAAGCTCTAGTTTTATTCTTCAACATAGCATTGGCCTTATCTCTAGCAGCATAAACATCTTTAGCTTCAACTTTTCCAGTTACTTGATTGGCTCTAACTTGTTTATAAAATTCTAATGCTCCTGCGAATTCTTCTTTTCGATTATCTTTTGCCTGCCTTTTAAATGTTGAGGCTTGAGTATATTCAGGATTAACCGTAAGCTTATCTTGAATTTGCCAACAAGACAATCCTATTACTGTCAAACTTAAGGCAGGTAGTAAAAATTGTGCTTTAATCATTGTAAACATGTGTTTTTGAATTGAGTGCTAAATTAAATCAAACTTATAAGAAGATGAAATTTATTTCAATGATAGCGTATTTGTTTTCGGTTAAAGACTCATATTCTAGGGCAAAACAGATTATTTTGATTAAATTTTTTTTTTCTATTAGGATTTGTATATTTGTTTGTCTATTTATTTACAATTAAATTATTCTTGTTTTGAACGAAAATTACAACGAAAGAAATAATGAATCCATTTTCAGTCAAAGATTGAAAGCTGGTAAAAGAAGAACTTACTTCTTTGATGTGAGAGCCACTAGAGGAAATGATTACTTCATCACCCTCACTGAAAGTAAAAAACGCTTTAATGACGGTGGGTATGACAGACATAAAATTTTTATTTACAAAGAGGACTTCAATAAATTTCTTAAAGCATTAACAGAAACAATTGATCACGTAAAAACTGAACTAATGCCTGACTATGATTTCGACTCCTTCAATCATGAGTATTCAGACCAAGATGAGAACAACGACTTCCAAACACCAAACAATGGAGATATTGCTCAAACAAACTCTCAAATACCTAATTCAACATTTGACATAGATTTAGGTTCTGCCGAAGTTGATAAATGGTAATTCTATCAATTATAATTTAGTAATCCTGATTTACAAAATCAGGATTTTTTTTAGTCACTTTAACAACCTACTTTTGCCCACCATAACCCTATTGTATTGTTTATTTGGCTTCAAAGTTCATCACATTCAATTTCAAGGAAACATTTATCTGAAACTAAAAGAATTTAGCCGTTCAGAAGTATAGAACAGACTATCATTATTAGCATGAAAAATATTAGAAACTTTTGTATAATCGCACATATTGATCACGGAAAAAGCACCTTGGCTGACAGATTGCTTGAATTCACCAACACCATTACCGAGCGTCAAATGATGAATCAGGTGTTAGATGATATGGATTTGGAAAGAGAAAAAGGTATTACTATTAAAAGTCATGCCATTCAAATTGATTATCCTCATCAAGGCCAAATGTATACGTTGAACTTGATCGATACCCCTGGACATGTTGATTTTAGTTATGAAGTGAGTCGTGCTTTAGCTGCTTGTGAAGGTGCTTTATTGTTAGTAGATGCATCGCAAGGTATCCAAGCCCAAACAATTTCTAATTTGTATTTAGCCATCGATAATGATTTAGAAATCATTCCCGTGATTAATAAAATTGACATGGAAGGCGCTATGATTCCGGAAGTTAAAGATCAAATCATAGAATTAATTGGATGTAAAGAAGAAGATATTTTATTAGCTAGTGGTAAAAGTGGTATAGGTATTCAAGAAATACTGGATGCCATCATTAGTAGAATTCCAGCACCCACAGGTGATCCACTCGCACCTTTGCAAGCCTTAATTTTTGATAGTGTTTTTAATAGTTTCAGAGGCATTATTGTATATTATAGAATTTTTAATGGCACACTCAAAAAAGGAGACAAAATTAAATTTTCCAATACAGGCCTCGAATATGGCGCAGATGAAGTGGGCATCCTTAAGCTTGGCATGGAAGAAAAAAATGAAGTTCGTGCAGGCGATGTTGGCTATATCATCACAGGCATTAAAGTAGCTAAAGAAGTGAAAGTAGGTGATACCATTACTACCACAGTAAACCCTTGCCTAGAATCCATACATGGTTTCGAAGATGTAAAGCCCATGGTGTTTGCAGGTATTTACCCAGTAGAAACAGACCAGTTTGAAGAGCTTCGTAATTGTATGGAAAAATTACAATTGAATGATGCTTCTTTGACCTATGAGCTCGAAACATCACAAGCCCTTGGATTTGGATTTAGATGCGGTTTCTTAGGATTATTACACATGGAAATAATTCAGGAAAGATTAGAACGCGAGTTTAATCAAACTGTAATTACCACCGTACCCAATGTAAGTTTCATTGCCAAAACAACACGTGGAGAAACCATCATCGTGAACAATCCAACCGAAATGCCTGATCCTAGTAGACTTGAATCAATTCAAGAACCATTTATCAAAGCTCAAATCATCACAAAACCAGATTATATCGGCAATATCATGAGTTTGTGCATAGGTAAAAGAGGCATGCTCACCAATCAAGGCTATCTCACCCCTACGCGCGTTGAACTTACTTTTGAAATGCCATTAACCGAAATTGTGTTCGATTTTTATGATAAATTAAAAAGTCAAACTCGAGGTTATGCATCCTTTGATTATCACCCAATTGATATGAGAGAAAGTGACATTGTAAAAATGGATATTCTCCTTAATGGCGACAAAGTAGATGCCTTAAGTGCTTTAATTCATCGAGGCAGAGCCCATGAGTTTGGTAGAAAACTTTGCGAAAAACTTAAAGAACTCCTTCCAAGACAACAATTTCAAATTGCCATCCAAGCAGCCATTGGCGCCAAAGTTATTTCAAGAGAAACAATTAGTGCCATGCGCAAAGATGTAACAGCAAAATGTTATGGTGGAGATATTAGTCGAAAACGAAAGTTGTTAGAGAAACAAAAAGAAGGGAAAAAACGAATGCGCCAAATTGGTAACGTAGAAATTCCTCAAGAAGCATTTTTAGCTGTCTTGAAATTAGACGATTAATTATTCATTATAGATAAGATTATTTACTTGGGCGGCACACGCGCTTTCCCTTCAAGTCCGTTCCCGAATCGGCTGTTATTTACGTGTGACAATAAACAATTAGGAAGCCTCTCGGGATACGGGCTTTCCGTTCAATCGCTGCCGCAATACAACATTGTTTTCATCATAGAAATAGAATGTAAATTTCAATAGGTAAACTTCTACCCAAACTAAGTGTAAATAATTTGTCAATGACTCATTCATTGTTTGAATAAAGAGATTTTAACCTAAATTTGCGACTTAACATTAAAACAAAAAAGTAATGAAAAATTTAAAGTCAATTTTATTAGCCTCAATTTTAACAGTAGGTGCTTTTACAGCAACAATTTTTACGTCTTGTAATCCTGATGCATGTAAAGATGTAGTATGTGCAAACGGCGGAACTTGTACAGATGGTAAT
>JAGNOY010000182.1 GCA_017989935.1 Chitinophagaceae bacterium | reverse complement strand
GCTTGAAAAGCAGATTGAGGTCCTGCAGGTACATAGTAGTTTTTCATGTATACAGTATCACTTGCAGCATTAAATGAATTATTTAATTGCAAGGTATCATTGTCACTATACACATTGATATAAGGTCGGCTAGTATAAAATGCTTGCGTAAAGGCCGCTGCAAGATTTACAGATAAAGTTGGAGATACTTTAATTTCTGCACCAGCCTCTATACCTGTATATCTTTTATTAATCCCTTGCATAGCCATATTTAAGAATGAAGCTGAATCATCGCCATAGTAACGTTTAATATCAGTTGCATCTTTTACATCAGTAACAAAGAAAGTCAATCGAGCTTTAATGGCTGGTGTACGCAATAAATAGCCCACTTCCGCAGATTGAAATTTTTCTGTGGTTGGATTGCTAATTTGTAAATTTCTAGTTCTTGGAGAAATAATTACATTATCTACATAAGGGGCTTTATCCCCAATGCTTCCATTTGCATAAATATAATTTCTTCCATTTAATTTATAAGTAATTCCTCCTTTAGCTTTGCTTGTAAAAAATGTATTTGTTGAAGAGTTTCCGAAGGAGCTATTTTGATACAATCCATGTTTGTAATTTCCGTGACGATAGAAGTTTGTATAACCTAATTCAGCTGCCAAGAAGAAATCGAATTTGTTATAAGTAAATACGCCTTGACCAAACCATGCTGCTTTGTTGAAATAGATATTGTAATCGTACCCATAATGATCTCCTTTCTTACGTTTAACATCTGTGTCATTTACATTATACATGTTGGCATTGTCAGAAATGCCAGGAATACGATTGGCAAATTGATTGATATTTTCCCAATAATCACCGCCCATTAAATCTGCCACACGTTGGAAATTATGATTGACTTGTTTTTGAAAATTGATGCCTGAATACAAACTAATATGATCATTCACACTAGTTTCTACATTTACGGCTGCATTCCATTTTTTTGAAGTCTCTACATCTTCAGACACAATATATACAGAACGATTGTATCCTGTTTTTTTATTAAATAAATTAGCTTCATACAAATTATCCCAATCTATTTGCATGATGGCATCTTTATTTGCTCTGATGTAATTTGTAGCTTCTTGAACTCCACCCTGAGATTCAACATAACTTGGGAAATAACGATAATAATCTGGTCTTGGATCGGATGCATTGAACCAATCTAAACGTGAATTGGCAGTTTCGCCAGTTTGATAAGCTAAGGCAGAGGTTAACGTGGTTCTATCACTGATTTTTGCATCATGCGTTAGTACAAATAAAGGAGAATGTGTGGTTAGCACTCTTGAATTTCTTACCTTACCATCTTGATATCCCCAATTTGGGTTATAGTAATGAGATTCATTTAAATTAAAGGCTTCATCTGTAGCTGGGCCGTTTTTACCTCTTTTAATTGGTGAGCCTACTACCATGAAATTAATACCATGCTTTTTGAATCTTTTTTCAATGGCGCCAAAATAGGCGAAAGCATCGTAGAAGGTACCTTTAATTTGCCCGTTCTGGGCCCATCTTCTTGATAATGAAAATGAATAAGCCCAACCATTTTTCATTAATCCAGAATTATGAGTAAGCATAATTCTGTTGCGATATGATCTGTTGGTGGCTGTATACGTTACACGTGTTCCTTTGCGTTGATTTGAAGCGCTTGCATCAAGTTCGGTGTTTAATCCTAAACCTCCAAAATTATAATCGTTGGCTGCTAAGCCCATGGTTACACTTCTACCTCTGAAAACATCATTCAAACCACTCCATGAATTAAAAAACACGCCACCTTCTTCTAAGTCATTCATAGGTACACCATTCATATAAAGCACGCTGTGGTCATTTTCATATCCACGAATACGATAGAAATATGAGCCCCAACCAAAGGTAGCTGCAGATAAGAAAGGATCACGTGAAGCATTCAACACGCTTGATACATTTTGTCCGGTTGAAGATGAAGTATTCTCATCTTCTGAAGTGGCATCTTCTGCATTCACAGCCGAATTATCCACTTGATTTGAATTTGAATTTGGTGATGCAGACGATTTGAGTTCAATTGGCTCAATATTATTTACAGGGCCGTTAATTGTAATCGACACACTTTCATCTTCGATGCCATCTGCAGCAAGTTTCATGTCGTAGGTACCGTAAGGAATATTACTAAATATGTATTCGCCCTTTTCGTTTGTAGAGGTTGCCACTTTGGCCTGACCAATAGATACCGATACATCTAGGTAAGGCAATTTAGAATCTTCGTGTATCACCGTTCCCTTCACTATGCCAGTTTGTGCATTTGACATCCATGAACAAAGCACGAATAAGAGAGTAAAAATTTTTCTCATAATTTTGTTAAAGTTGACAAAAGTAGGTAAAATATTAGGTTTAAAGATCACTAAAATGTTATCGCTTGGGGAATTTGTGGATAAGTTGAAAAGTCTTGTATTAGTTGGAAATTACATCGATAGATTTCAGCTGAGAAGTACCAAAAATACTGTACACATGACTTGAGGATGTATTGCGGCAACGATTGACGCGGAAAGCCCGCACCCACGCCTTCTTTCAGCGTGGGGCGGACTTGAAGCAGAAAGCGTGTGTGCCGCCCAAATGATATTAAAAATTACTAAAGACTCAATAAATGGGGCTGAAAACATTGGAACCGAGCTCAGAATTCGCCTTCAATTGGTGAAAAAATATGGTGCAAAAAAAAATACCCTTATATTCGAATATTCTTATCAAATGATGATTTCAGGGATTCAAAAAGGACTTGTTTATTTCAGAAGATACTTTCCTTTGAGAATAAATTTTTGCGTAGTGTTGTTGAGCATGCTTGCTATCTATGCGATCATTCATGTTGGACAAACTGAAACATCCTCCTTTGCAGGACTTTTAAAATTAATCGCCAAGGTGGTATTGTATTTTGCTTGTTCGTTTATACTGCTTGCATTTTTTTCTGTTTTACTTACTTGGTTACATTTTAAATTTGGGCAACGAAATAATTCCTCGAATCAAATTCTAGTTGATATACTTCCTTATCAAAGTAAACGAGATGCCTTACTACTAAAAATTTCAATCCCACAAATTATTAAACCAATTTTAGGCTATATAAAACTGAGTCTTCAGTTTGAAAAAAAAATGTATTCAGAAAAGTTTTCTTTGAATAACAGGATGAGGCATGCCTTTTTGCCTTGGGGTAAAGGCATTTGTGGGGAGCAACTGTTGCATTTACCTGATATTAAAGCCTATCACTTTTTAATGGCGACCATTTTTTTTGAGGACATGTTTCAATTATTTTCTTTTTCAGTGAGTATGCCTTTGGATAAAATTTTTTATAATTATCCTAAGGCTTTAGAAGGTGACGAAACAAGTATTTCAACATCTCAGGCTGATGAAGAAAAGATTCGGATAGAAGATATTAAAAAAGTTGAAGGTGAATATTTGAATTATAAAAAATTTGAAAGTAATGATGATGTAAGAAGAATTGTTTGGAAAATTTATGCAAAGAACAAAGAACTTGTAGTTCGAAAACCAGAGACGATAGATCCTTATGCTTCCCAAATTTTATTTTATGCAAGCTTTTATATAGATCAAGGCATAGGATTTCATGCAGCATTTTTGCAAGCTATGTTAAATCGATACAAGACGTATGTTTGGTCTTTGTATCATCAACTTGAGCAAGGAGAATTTGCGTTGCAATTTATGTCTGATCAATTTGGCAAATACAGCACAAATATTGATATTCCGGTACTCAATCAAATTACTCAAAGCCAATGGCAAGATCAATATTCGTTAACTGAATTTGTAGAACCTTCGACATCTTGTATTCTTTGCATTCATTCATTGTCTTCGATAGAGGAAGTAAGCCAATTACTGAATCAAATAAACACCGCTACTACAATTTGCTTTGTTCGATTGAGCTCCACGTTGAAAAGTAATTTTAAAAATCATCCGATATTAAATCTGTTTCGAAAACCGCCACCTGATAGTTTATCTCAACTAAAACAACAGTGGCTACTGCATCCTTTTAAATTTAATTTAATTAGGCATGAGAAACAACTTCTAGCCTTAGTGCATCAATGTGCGAATCCTATATATATTTTATCTTGAAACTAGTATCAAACATATCGCCCGTTCGGATCTTAGCACAATTTTTATTTTTGTTATTGCCTACCTGTTTGTTTATTTCCTTTATACTTTGGAATAGCCAGGCTTATTATTCGATACTTCGGGAGAATTGGTTATCGCAAAGTATGCAGTTTTCGGTTGGTATGATTTGTTCATACTATGTGTATCAATTTAGATGGCGCTTCATCCCTACATTTTTAATTCTTATTGCTGGTTTATATTTTACATATGGGTGCTTAAACTATTTTTCCTTCGGAGAATTTGATGGCTTTTTTATTGCTATTAAATTTAGACTTTTTGCCTTTTTATTTTCGATAGGTTGGGTGATTGGCTGGGGCTTGTTTCGATATTCATTTTTTCCAGTAATACTTTCAGGACTTTTTGTAATGATGAATATGTTTTTAATATCAAAAACCAAAGACATTGACCTTGGAAAATTTTTACTCTTACTCATTCCTGTAGCCACCTATAGTGTATATATTATTTTCACAGCTATTCGCCTTCGTCAACTTGAAAAAAATAACTACGCGCATTGGTTTAGATTTATTGCACGATTATTTTTATTTCTTTGTTTGAATCTTGCCTTATTTATTGGCGTTGTATCTTATTTATGGAAAGATATTGAAGCAAAAATAGAAGAATATGGTGGTCAGGGAAAGGAAGGTGAAAATCAAATGCTCGAAACTAAGAAAGATGGCAGTGTGCAGAATCGTCAAAGTATGGGATTAAGTTCGAGCAATCAACGAAATAAAAATCCGGAGCCTCTATTTTGTGCCCATATCGAAAATTATTTTCCAGGTACAGAGTTGCCGAATCCTTTGTATTTGGCTTCAATGCATTTTACAAAATTCGACACTTTAACTGAAACTTTTGAACGCGATATAAGTATTCCATTTAATGATGAATTTGTGCCTGAACTAAGTACGCTACCACTATTCATGACTATTGCGGATAGTAGTAAAATTAGAAATGCATTCAGTCATAAATTTAGAAAAACAGTTGAAATAGAAATTTATAAAAAAAGATTATCAAAAAATACCTTTGTTGGTCCAAGCACTGCCTTTTGGGTTCAGCC
>JAGNOY010000181.1 GCA_017989935.1 Chitinophagaceae bacterium | reverse complement strand
CAAGCTACAAGTCTTGACCCTTCAATAAAACAACATACGCTATTTGTATATCCGAACCCTACAAGGAGTGAATTACAAATTGATGGCTTACAAGAAAATTTAATCAGGATAAAAATATATGACTTGCAAGGAAGGTTAATGAAGGAAGCTAGTACATATCATTTCTCGATACAAGACTTGCCTAATGGGATATACCTCATTCGAATAAACGATCAGAATACTTCTGAGGTTTTAAAAGTAATCAAACAATAAACGCTTTTCTAATTGTACTCGAAACTGTGGCAAGGATAGAGGCGATACCCCGCATCCCGAGAGGCATTCCATAATGTTGACTTGTTCCGAATTTGGTTTGCCGATTCGGGAGAGGAGTAAAGCCGATAGCCTGTCTGCCACCCAAAAAAAAACACGTTCAATACATCGATCGAACGTGTTTTTAATGGCAAGTATATACAGCCTAATATTTAATTATCTTTTCGGTGTAAGTTTTACCTGCTTCGTTTGTTAAACGTAATAAATACATGCCTTGTTGAAGTTGGCCTATATTGATACTGGTATTCGGTTGATTGTTGTTGATGTGGCTGTTTAACACCACTCGACCATTGATATCAATTAATTGAAGGTTCCAGCTTTTCAAGTGCTTGTTATTAATTGTCAATTGTTGATCAACCTCTGTAGGATAAATGGTTAAACCCGATTCGGCTTGCTTAATTTGATTAATTGAAGAAGGGGTATTATTGCCACTTTTCAAACTATTTGCTTTTAAGAAAACATAGCTATTTAAGATCATATCTGCTATATCTGAAATGGCTAACTTTAAATGATAAGTTTGTCCCGGAGTCACGTTGGCCGTAGCAATCAATGGCGTAGTGAATCCATTGATACTAATCACAGTATCCAAATTGTTCACATAATAAGTCGAATCACCACAAGCACTACTAGATTGATCATTAATCGAATTTATTGAAACAGGCGTGGTAGAACCTGGAACTAAAGCAATATTAGTAGGTGCTGTAAAGCCTGGACCTGAAATTAAAAAAGCGAAAATATCATTAAAAGAAGTACAATTAAAAGCTGGGTATTCATCTGAACCGAAAATATATTCAAATTCAACAAAGGTACCTGCAGGTTGCAAATCAAATTCCAACACGCAAGCATCATAAGACAAACCTCCCGAGATAAACGCTAAATCAGCATCACCAGGCGTATTTAATCCAGAGCTACTCATTAAATTTGGCGCTCCGAGTAAACCATTCGTTGGATCAAGCAAGCTACCATTGCCTAAGACAATTCCATTGGCAATGCCTAAATTAGACACACCTGTAAATTCTCCATTGGCAGAGGTATCACATGTTAAAGTAGCGTTAGACACTGTAACACCTAAAGTGCCCGAAGTTGCCACTAAAGTATTGGCTAATTGTGAAGCTGTGCCATTAGGCGTAATTGAAAACTGTGAAAAGCCTATGATTGGCAAACAAACAGACAAGAAAAGAAAGGAAAGTTTTTTCATAATGAATTATTTTTTGTTCTAGCTCAAAGATAATCATTCAAAATTCTTAGCCAATATACTTAACTAAATTATGAACATAAAATGACAAAGAAATATGGAGGTTAATGATACGCTCTTACTTGCTTAATATACAAGGTATTCTCTTCATCAAACTTAAATTCAATATCAATATTGGCATAACGAGTATAGTAAAAGCCTCTAATTTGATACATGGCATCATTCAGTTTTTTTGCTTGAACTTTAGTAATTAATGAGGATTCGGGATGTAAACTGCTATATGAAATATACCTGATATTAATTTTATCACTTGCAGGATTCATCAACTGATTGTCATACAACAACAATTGTTCGCAAGTAACCCCTTTAGGTGGGTTCACCACTTTTATATTTCCTTGCTGAATATTCACCACCGTGCCGCTATAACCTTCTCGATAAATATTTTTCGAAATAGCCACACCGTTCACTCTTTCGTTTGGAAAATTTCTATGAACCAAAATACTCATCATCACTGTTTCTTCGGCAATGCGAAAATGCATTCTTTCTTGATAAGCACCGTAACTATACACACTAGCCCATACTTCTTTAATAGCCTTTTCGAATGATTGGGTTGTATCGCTTAATGACCCAGTTACACTGCTATAAAGTCCTGCTCCACTGAAATCAGGTAGGTCTTCAGCGTTACAACTTGACCGAAATCTGAAACTTATAAAATGTTGCTCTTGGCCTTTTAGAAAGGTATGTAGACTCGTCAACAATGCCGGATCAACATTCTTCGCTTTGATTAATCTTCGAATTCGTTTTAATTGCTTTTTAATCAATGAATCCTGACTGATTGCTTTTAATAAAGCTATTTCATGCTGAATTAAACTATCACTGATATGTCTCGCATAAAATGTGCAAGGAATAGCACAAGCATTTTCAGGAACAGAAAAAGAAGCTTGCATCCGTTTGCTTAATAATACTAAATCTGCAAAATGACTTGCCTTGCTTCCGACTCGAGCACTTGTGATTAATTTTCGCTTAGACATAGATATCACTTCTTTTATGGTGGTATCATACTTTAAATATTGTATACCCAGTTGAGGTGAAACTTCTCTATATGCTTTAATTTCCTTTTCACTCAGAGGTCTTATTCGAATATCTTCGTCATCAATCTTAATTTCTACTAATTTACCCTCAAACTTTCTCCACGACTCCTTCTGCCAGGCTTCAACATCTATAGCAGCAGGCATATCCCGATGACTAGTCAGCACTTGAATATGACTCAGTGGTGTTTGAAATTCGTTACTTATCACGGCCTTACAATAAGGAATATATAAAGGCGATCCTTGAGTAATGATAATTGAATTTGTATAATCTTCAACTCCGATATGTTGCAGCTTTTCGACAAAGGTCAATTTACCTTTACATGTGCCTGTATTTAATATTTGTACCTGTTGATTTTTATACACTTCATATGGCGTAATAGCAGGCCATTGCAATGCCTGATTTAATTTTACCAACTCAGGGTTATTCAAAAAAAGTTTCAACGAATCTTTAATGAAGGTGGTCGCTTTGATTTTGTTCAGAAAAAAAATCAGTTGATCCTTCGTCATTTCAGTACCAGAAAATAATTCTAGCGCATACACACCATTGCTTTTAAAATGATTGATGGTGCCGATAAAAAATTCGCGACGCGGATGATTCGGATAAGTTTCTTCATTAAATATGTCTAACCCTTTATCATAAGAAAGCACACTCTTGCAAAATTCATAATGCAAGCGATAATGCTTTCCATGTATAAAATAAAGTTGTTTTTGTGCAATATCATACACCACCTTCACGCTTCCTACATCGGTATACATTCGGTCTAAAGGCAAGCCCTCTATCTCTTCATAGATTGCTGATGAAGAAATAGTATTTACATAATCTGCACGAATCTGAGCACGGCAAGAAATGCCTATAACGCACAATGCCAACCACAGGATAACAGCGAAATACTTCATGCGTTTTTTATTCACTCACTTTTAATGCTCAAGTAAAAATAGACATTCCAACTCAAATAAATTCAATCTTAAAATCATGCAAGATCGAATGTAAATTATCTTATAGTTTTGGGCCTTTCCCCATCAACATACAAGTTTGCTCATGCTTTGAGAAGGGGTCGGGCTCTTGCTCCAATCCCTCGGCCCAAAGCCGCCTCGGGGATTTCCGCGACGGTCCCTAAGGCAAATGCAGCTTTGATATAACCGATTATAATTTAGATAATTTTCCTTGCTTCAGCAGTTGGCCTCCAGAAGAAATTCTATACACATATACTCCTGGTACAAAAGAACCAATATTAAATTCTAGTATAGATTGATCTTGGGGCAAGGAAAAGTGATGCATGGTTCTTCCTGTAAAATCAACAATCTCTATTGTCAATGCCTCGCCACCAAGATAACTTAAAGTCACAGGACCTTGTGTTGGATTTGGATAAAGTTGAATCATTCGATCAAGTTGTTCGTTCACAATTCCTGCTGGTGCGTTATAATCAATCAAGGCTGTCCATACAGACTTTACATTCCCTTCTAATCTGCACCAAATGGGTCTTACAATATTATTCACAGCTGAAATATTGGTATAATCACCAAAGAAAATACTTGGATTAGGCATAAATCCCGAACTACTAATCAGTTCATTACTGAACGTATTGCCACCATCAACCGATTTTGCTAAATATACATCTGTCTTATGGTTCAAATAATTTCTTCTGTCATAAAATACCACATAGACGTATCCAGTTGATTGGTCTATCGTCATCCATGAAAAAAACTGATGCTTCCCCGGTATGTCATTATTCACTCTAATTCGTGGCATCCAAGTGGTACCTGAATCATCCGAATAAGTTAACCAAATATCCGTATCACTTGTGCCATTTAACTGGTCAGACCAATTCACATACACCCTGCCGTTGTAGGCGCTATTAGATTTATCACAATCAACTATAGGCAACCCATTAGCTCTAAGAATTCCAGGGATGTTATAATTCCAACCATTAGGTTGACTTGCCACAGCAATATCTTGTTGTACCCAGGTATTTCCTTCATCAAAAGATCTATCGAATTTAATTCCATTAATATCGGCCCAAGCCACATAAATTTCACCATTAGGACCAACTGTTGGCACAGCCCCTTCTGTGGTATTATCATCATCAACGCAATCTCCAGATACTAAATTAAGTTGCTTGGGCGTGCTCCAAGTATGCGCTTGATCACTCGAGGATGAAAACATAATACGCGAGCTATCTGTTGAATTGAAAGAACCATAAGCATCAAACTCAGTCCAAGTCATATAAATTTTATTATTTCTTCGGTCTACTACAGCCCATTCCTTATCTTGATCTTTAATTCCATTACTTCCTATTTCAGTCGAATCGGGCCAAGTATAACCATGATCATAAGAGCGATAACACACTAAAGATTCTAACCAATTGGTTGTATTGTAAACGCCCCCTAAACTAAAATGATAAAACACCTGTTGTGTATCGACAATGATGCACGGGTCTCCAGAAAAATTGCTTGGATTAGGCATCAATTGTTCAAACCAAGTTCTACCTGTATCTTGACTAGTATAGATACTTGCTTTATTAGTTCCTGCGACTATTTGCTCAGGCATCATCGGATTGACCATGATTGAAGGTTCATCATCATCAGTGCCGATTTTAATGTTTAGGTATTGAGC
>JAGNOY010000009.1 GCA_017989935.1 Chitinophagaceae bacterium | reverse complement strand
TGCTCTTTGGCAAATGTCTTGTCCCAATAATAATCCAAGCCTATTTCACCCACCGCACAAAATTTTCTTTTCTCTAACCATTCTTGCGCTACACGAAGTTCTTCCTGATAATTTTCTTTGATATAACATGGATGTATGCCCATCATCGCAAAACAATTTTCCGGATATTGTGCTTCTAGTTCAAGCATAGTTGGAATAGTTTCGCTATCGCAATTCGGTAAAAAAAATTTCTCTATGCCATTGGTCATAGCTATATTCAACATGCTATCTCTATCAGCATTAAATTGCTCGTCATACAAATGGGCATGGGTATCTATTAACATGAAATTGTTTGTTTAAATTAAGAAAGATATTTTGCAACAATAGGCACTCTTCTGCCTACACCAAAAGCTTTAGGTGACACACGTATAATCGGACAAAACTGATTTCGCTTATACTCACTGATATTGACTAAACGTAATGTACGATCTACGATGGCTTGTTCAAATCCTTGGGCTAAAATTTCTTTAGGCCCTTGCCTGCGTTCGATATACTGATACAATATGGCATCTAAAATTCTGTAATCAGGCAAAGAGTCGCTATCTTTTTGATTAGGTCGCAATTCGGCTGATGGCGCTTTATCGATGATGTGTTGCGGAATAATTTCTTGGTCTCTATTAATATACTTTGCCAATGCATACACTTGCATTTTATATACATCACCTAAGACGGCAATGCCACCAGCCATATCGCCATATAAAGTACCATAGCCTGTAGCACATTCACTTTTATTGGTTGTGTTTAATAAAATATAGCCAAACTTATTGGCAATAGCCATGAGTAAATTTCCTCTTGTTCTAGCTTGTATATTTTCTTCAGCAATATTAAACGGCAAATCTTTGTACAAAGGTTCGAGCTGTTCCATAAAGGAATCGAATATCGGTTTGATGGCAATGGTGTGAGCTGGATTTCCTAAATTCTTCGATAGTTGTTCCGCATCCGATACAGAATGCGAAGTAGAATATTGCGAGGGCATCAAGATAGCTGTCACGTTTTCAGCGCCTAAGGCATCACAAGCTAAGACTAAGGTCACTGCAGAATCTATACCTCCACTTGAACCTAATATAGCTTTTGCAAAACCCATTTTACTAAAATAATCTTTGATGCCTAACACAATGGCTGCGTACAATTTATCTGTATGTAATGTGGCATCATACTTCACTGGATTTAATTCTTGGTCAGAAATTTTTTCCGATGTGAGCAACACTTCTTGTAGAAATTTTCCATCATCCCCTAAATCTGCTTCGATATAATCTTCTTGAAAATAACTTCCCTCACAAATCAAATTCATCTGTGCATCAAAAACTAATGAGCCTCCATCAAATACAATTTCTGTTTGTGAGCCTACTGCATTGCAATACAACATCGGAATTTTATACTTTCTTACATTGGCTTTTATGATTGCCTTTCTATCTTCAACATGCGTATAATCAAAGGGCGATGCACTTAAGTTAATCATTACATCAGGTGCAAATTTGATTAACTCATCCATCGGACAAGTTCTATACAATGGATTGTCGCCAAGGTTCCAGATATCTTCGCAAATAGTAACAGCTAATTTCTGGCCTTTAAAATTCATCACATGCCAATCGTAAGCGGGCTCGAAATATCTATACTCATCAAACACATCATAAGTTGGCAATAAGGTTTTGTGCACCACATCTGCTACTTCTTCATTGTATAATAAATAAGCGCTATTAAATAAATCTTTGCCTTCTGCAATTGGATTTTTACTTGGACATCCCACCAACACACCAATGCCTTGTGTATGTTTTTTAATTTCTTCTAAAGCAGCCTGACATTTTTCAATAAAGTCATTGAACTCTAAAAAATCTCTAGGCGGATAACCGCAAATGCTTAGTTCAGAAAAAACAACCAAATCCGCTTTTTTTGATTTTGCATGCTGAATGGCTTCAATAATTTTTTGCGTATTACTTTCAAAATTTCCAATATGATAATTCTGTTGCGCAAGAATAATTTTCATGATGTCGTAAAAGTTTTATCCCTTTTGGGCTCTCAAAAGTAAGATGTTTTAGAGGTATTCACTCGTACAATTTAACTAGGGGATAAAATTATGCTTCATCTTTTGGGTGGCGGGCGTGCTATCACTCATACTCCGCTCCTTCGCAAGGCCTCAGGATGCGGGGTATCCGTTCTATCACTGCCACAGTCCTAAGATGCATCTAGGTTCATTGCAGTTAGTCTTTCAATCGGCAAATCTCGTAAATAAAAAAGCCACGCAATAAAACGTGGCTTCATTCATGTTGTTTGATTCTTTAAAAGAAATATCCTACTCTAATTGCAAATGTATTGCTACGAATATTGCCATCACTAAACTTGTATCCATCTTTATTTAATTTAGGCGTTGTATTGTCTATAAAACCATTACGATATAATAAAGCGGCATACACTGCATTCTTTTCTGTCACTGGATACTCAGCACCAACACCTACACTCCAACCAAGATTAAAGGGTACCATTTTAGCAAAACCATCTTTGCCTAGTTTTACCTTGCTAGCTATAGTCGTAAAAGTAGAAGCCAATGTATCATTCGATAATTTTACAGAATAATCTCCTTTGTTGCTAATGGTGATCCCTAAATCAAATCCTGTTTGTGCAAATATTTTAATTTTACTTACTTCAAATGCTTTAAGTTTAAGTCCAATGGGTACAGTTAAAAACTGAGAGCGATAGGTTACATCAGCACGCTTTAAATAATTTGGATCAGGATTTGGCTTAGCCGCATTTGGCACATAAGTCGAACTGATAGTTCCACCTCTCCAATCCAAACCTAAACCAGTATAAATTGTATATCTTTCATTGATATTTAAATCAGCACCTAATCCAAAACTAAACCCTACATTTCCTTTGACTTTACTGATAGCATAGTTATCGGTAGCATTGGCTGTTGGTCTTAATGAATTAAATGTTGGCCCAAGAAATAAGCTAAAACGATATTTCTTAAAAATTTCTTCAGCTTTGCTGTCTTGCGCTTTTGCCATACCAGATATTAAGGTTAATCCTAGTAAGCTTAGTAATAGTTTGTTTTTCATGTTTTTTATTTTTTTTAGTAGATTTAAAATTTATTGATTCAACTTTGCGATGACTATGCATTCAAATATGAAAGGCCAAAAATACCTTCAAAAATACTTCATCGTACTAATTGTTTGTTATTCTTTGTTTAGTACAACTCAATCGTGCAATCAAGCTGATGAAAATAAAAAAATTGACATTTCAACTATTCCTGTTAATTTCAAATCCGTAAGGTTCGACAAAGCCTTGTTTGCGTTTGATACGAATAATGTAGAAAAAGAGGTAAATCTTTTGGGAAGTGCCCATCCGGATTTTGCGCAAACGTATTTTAATGAAATCACAGGCTTTGCACAAACACCAGATCAATCAAAGTTTATAGGTGCAGTAAGGCATTTCTTAACCTATAAAGATTATGTTGGATTAAAAGACACTGTGCTAAAACACTTCCCAGAAACTAAAGCAATTGATCAATCATTGAAAGAGTTGTTTGGACATATCAAATATTATTACCCATCACAACATTGGGGCACAGTGTATTATTTTGTTTCTGGACTCAATAATTGGAGTGCTGTAACAGTAGATTCTTTAGTAGGTGTTGGACTAGATATGTATTTAGGAAAAGAATACCCATTTTATCAATCGATACAACTGCCTCAATATCTTGTGGATAGATGTGAAAAAAACTATATTCCGATAAATGTAAGTCGAGTTATTTACGAAGACATGCATCCATTCAATGCCGAAGGGAAAACATTGTTAGATCTTATGATCATGAGAGGGAAAGAAGTATTATTTACAGAATATACACTTCCGAATGAAAACATCGAAACTTTATTAGGGTATACACCCAAACAATTAAAATGGTGCAATGATAATGAAGCCATGATTTGGAATTACTTCACAAAATCTAAATTACTATACTCCACCCAATGGCAAGAAATACTACGTTATGTCAATGATGGTCCAAACACCACAGGCATGCCCCCCGAATCTCCAGGAAACATCGGATCATGGATAGGCTGGAGAATCGCTAAAAAATATTTAGACAAAAATCCAACTATAAAGTGGAAGGATTTTGTAGAATCAAATACAAGCGCTCAACAAATTTTAACCAAGGCTGATTACAGACCTAGATAATAAATGCATTCAATTCTTGCAATGATAATTTGGCTTGCTGTCCAGTGCTAAAATTCTTAATCGTAATCAAATTTTCTTGCACTTCATTTTCACCAATCATAATCACAAAGCCCACATTTCTTTTGTTTGCGTACTTGAGCTGCTTATCAAATTTCACTGCTTCTGGATATAGTTCACAAGAAATATTAGATGATCGTAAGTGAAATAATATCTCTCTATTTCTTTTTTCAAATTCAGTACCAAAATTCACTAACATCACAGATAAGCCTGTTTGCAAAGATTCAGGAAATAAATTCAACTCTTCAATTACATCATACATTCTATCTACACCAAATGAAATACCCACACCCGGTATACCTTGCACCCCAAACAAACCAGTAAGATCGTCATATCGACCACCGCCGCCAATGCTACCAATTTTTACACCCACTGGTTTTACTTCAATAATGGCGCCTGTATAATAATTTAGACCTCTTGCCAAGGTAAAATCTAATTTAACTTCAATAGGTTGATTGGATATGATTTCTAACATATCTAAACAACCTTCAATGCCTATTTGAATTTGCTCTTCATCAAATTGATTCAATAAATTAAGTACTTTTTTGATCCGATCATCTGTAAGATCTAGATGTTCAAGATTATACTTCTTCACTACATTGTCTACCGAATTCGTGCCATCTATAAATAAACACAAACAAATTTTATCAATGGAACTCATCGACAACCCTCTTTGCAAAAGTTCTTCTTTAACCTTCTCCAATCCAATTTTGTCTAACTTATCAATCGCAACAGTAATATCAATCAGTTTATCTTCTGCTTCACAATAGGTAGCAATGCCTGCTAATATTTTTCTGTGGTTTATAGCAAACTCAATGGGAACATTCAGTAATTTAAACACATCAAGATATAATTGAATAAGTTCCTTTTCATTAAAAAGCGCACTGCTCCCAACAATATCCGCATCACATTGTACAAACTCTCGGTATCTACCTCGTTGTGGCTTGTCTGCCCGCCAAACAGGCTGAATCTGATATCTTTTAAATGGAAAAGTTAATTGCCCATGGTTCATAGCCACATAGCGCGCAAAGGGAATCGTTAAATCGTACTTCAACGCGCGTTCTGTTAGTTCTTTTACAGATCTCCCTTGCAACACTTTGTCAAAACTTAATTTGGCGCTTTCATGTTTTTCTGGTCGCTCTAAGCCATTATTCAGTATTCTAAAAATTAGTTTATCGCCTTCTTCGCCATATTTACCCATGAGTGTGTCTAAATTCTCAAAGGCAGGCGTTTCAAGAGGTTGAAAACCATACAATTCGAAAACCTGCTTGATGGTTTGTAAGATATATTGCCTTTTTCGAACGATTTCAGGTCCAAAGTCTCTAGTGCCTAATGCTAATGAAGGTTTCATGAATTTAAGTTTAACGAGGCGCAAAAATAATCAAATCAGGGTTAATTGGATTATCCTATATTTACAACCTTTTTTAAAATATGAAAAATACATTCATTCTGCTGATAATTTGCTTATTTAGTTTGCAAGCAATAGCACAAACTGGAACTCTTAAAGGTTTTATTTATGAGAATGCCAATGGAGAACCATTAACTGGGGCAACGATTGCAGTGAAAGGCGCAAAAAAAGGCGCACAGTCCGACATCAATGGCTTCTTTACTATTGCAAAAATGGACCCAGGAACCTATACTTTATTGGTTACCTCAATGGGTTTTGAAGCTCAAGAAAAAGAAGTTAAAATTGTTGCCGACGAAATTACTACTACCAAAATTTACATGTTCAAAAAGTCACGTGAATTAAAAGGAATAAGTATCTCTTCCAAAAAAGAAGAAAAGAAATTTGAAACTAAAGTAGGCATGACCCGCATAACGCCCAAAGAAATGAAACTGATGCCTAGTATCGGCGGAGAAGCAGATATTGCGCAGTTTTTGCAAGTAATGCCTGGTGTAATTTCTACAGGTGATCAAGGTGGGCAATTATATATTAGAGGAGGCTCTCCAATTCAAAATAAAATTCTTTTAGACGGCATGACTATATACAATCCTTTTCATTCGATAGGATTATACTCTGTTTTTGAAACAGACGCGATTCGCAGTGCCGATGTAATGAGTGGTGGTTTTGGTGTTGAATATGGCGATAGAACTTCAGCCATTGTAAGCGTAACCACTAAAGATGGTAATAAGAAAGAACATAGTGGAAAAATTGCAGTCAATCCTATCCTAGCAAAAATATTTTTAGAAGGTCCAATTGTAAAAGACAAAGGCGATAGTTCTGTGTCTGTAACCTATGTAGCTTCATTGAAAAATAGTTATTTAAAAAATAGTGCAAACGCCTTGTATGGTTTTATGGGAGAACCATATAAATCTAAATTGCCTTATACTTTTACAGATGTATACGGGAAGATGAATATTAGCTCTTCATCAGGAAGCAAATTTAACTTATTTGGATTTAGTTTTAATGATAGAGTAAACTATGTCGGTACATCAGACTTAAAATGGAATAGTTATGGGATGGGTGCTAATTTTGTAATCACCCCCGGAGGTTCAGCCTCGTTAATCTCAGGTGGTTTTTATTACTCAGATTATAAAATCAGTTTGCTAGAAGCTGATAATCGACCAAGAAACAGCAATATCAATGGTTTCGATGCTAATATCAAAGTGACATCTTACCTAAAAAATCATAGCGAACTCATGTATGGTGTAGAATTTACCGGATTCAAAACTGGCTACCAATATTATAATTTCATAGGAATTAGTCAAGAACAAAACGATTATACGACGCAAATTGGTGGATTTGTAAAAGTCAAAAAGAACTTTGGAGATCGCTTAATTTTCGAACCAGGTTTAAGAATTCAATATTATGCTTCTATCCCTGTGGCCAGATTAGAACCAAGATTAGCCATGAAATTCAACGTTACGCAAAACATCCGATTGAAGGCTGCAGCAGGCACGTACTCTCAAAATATTATTTCCTCTAAATCCGATCGTGATATCGTGAACTTTTTTACTGGATTCTTAACTGCACCTGATAATGAAATTGCAAAACCTGATGGTAGTATTGCTGCAAACAATATTCAAAAAGCTACCCACTTTGTCGGTGGTGTAGAAATCGATGTGAATGATCTTGAATTTACTGTTGAGCCTTGGTACAAAAAGTTCAATCAATTAATTGCAATCAACCGCTATAAATTATTACAATCTGATCCTGATTTTAGTATAGAAACAGGTAAAGCATATGGAATAGATTTTACTGGTAAATATGCCAAAGGTCGACATTATATTTGGGCCGTTTATTCTTACGGCTATGTAGACCGTAATGACGGCCGACAAACCTATCCAACTCCTTTTGACAGAAGGCATAATATCAATTTACTAGCCTCTTACAATGCCGGAAAAAAATGGGATTGGGAGTTTTCAGCTCGATTTAATTATGGTTCTGCATTTCCATTTACACAAACTCAAGGTTTTTACGAAAAAGTAGATTTCGGTAATGGAATAGGCACAAATTATTTAACACAAAATGGAAACCTAGATATCATTTATTCTGATAAAATAAATGGAGGTCGGTTATCTGATTATCACCGCCTAGATTTATCTATGAAGAAGAAATTCTTTATTCAAAAAAAATCAGTGATAGAAGCCTCTGCAAGTTTAAGTAACGCTTACAATAGACAAAATATATTCTACATAGATCGTATTCGTAATACAAGAGAATACCAATTTCCTATTTTTCCAAGTTTTGGGCTTTCATGGATTTTTTAATCAAAACTATTTAATTTGAAAAAGTTTGTTTACCTACTTCTATTTTCAGCGACCTTTCCTTTTTCCTTATTTAGTCAACGTACCCTACGTTTTACTGAACAAAGTGCACCCTTAAAAGAAGCTGAAAACTATACTCAATTAGGCTTGTACGAAAAAGCAAATACCATATTAATCAAGCTATCATCGAATCATGCCAATCAGCACAACCCTTATGAATCGCAACAACTAGTCTATTTAACCAAATTATGTGATCTTCATTTAGGGAAAGTTGGCGCAGAAAAAAGTATGAGAAAATTTCTTGATACTCTTCAAATTGAAAGTATCAAACAAATAGGCACCTTTCATCTCGGAAGATACTACTTTAATAAACAAAATTTCGAGGCTGCAATTCCATATTACGAACAAACAGGAATCGATTGTTTAACTAATAAAGAAATCTCAGAAAGAAATTTCGAATTAGGTTACAGTTATTTAGTAACTCAACAATTAGAAAAAGTTAAGCCATTATTTGCATCTGTAAAAAATATACCTGGAGAATATTTCGAACCAGGAAATTATTATCATGGTTTGCTTGCTTACTATAATAAAAATTATACCGAAGCCTCTTCCAGTTTTAAAAAAGTAGAAAATAATCCTCGCTATCAACAAATCATTCCTTTCTATTTAGTAGAAATCGATTACCTCACTGGCAATGCAGCCAAGGCAGAAAAAGATGCCATCGCGCTTCTTAAAAGTTCTAATAAAATTTTTTATCGCAACGAATTAAATCAGATTTTAGGTCAAATTTATTTTGAACGCAAAAACTACCCACTTGCAGAAAAATATTTCACCACCTATTTAAGCGAATGTCAAAGTCCACGAAAAGAAGATTATTTTAGACTCGCCTTTGCAAAATATCAGCAACTCAAGCATCAAGAAGCAATTCAACAATTTGAGCAAATGAATAAAGGAAACGATTCGCTCTCCTCTATGGCTTGGTATTATTTAGCTAACTCATACTTAAGAATTGGTGATAAAGGAAATGCATACTCCTGCTTGAAATCATGTCAAGAAAATCAATCAAGTGAACAAATAAAAGAAATAGTTTCTTACAACCTTTCAAAATTATGTTATGAATTAGGCCATGATCAAGAAGCCGAAACACAATTTTCTTCTTTCAAAAAAAATTACCCCAATTCTAAATACCTCAACGAAATCAATGAACTTTCAGCATACCTCCAATTGCGAGATGCACGATTTGATGAGGCTATCGCATCCATTCAACAAATAGAGCCTATTTCTACTTCACTTAAAAAAGTTTATCAAAAAGCTAACTATGCAAGAGGCCTACAAATGCTTACTGATAATCAAGCAGAAAAGGCTATATTTTACTTGAATGAAAGTAAGCGCTATCCTATAGATAAACAAACATCAAAATCCACAGACTTTTGGCTGTCTGAATCTCAATATAGAGCAGGACTTTATCCAGCCTCATTATTAAGCTCCGAAGCTTTTCTCGCACAAACAAATGAGAATGACGATGTTGAACAAATAAAAAAAATTCATTTTCTGAGATCATATATCTTTTTAAACCAAAATGATCAAGAAAGACTAATTCAAGAATTTTCTCAAGTTGCTGATACTAACATTTCAAATCCAACTGCTGTGTTAGGGTCTATCAAATCAAATTATTCCCCAGAACGAATACCTATTGTAGAAAACGATCCCTATTTAATCGTGTACAATTTACCAGAGATGAACCCTAATTTTGTGTATAGCCCTGTGCCTTTAAAACCTTTAGCCATGGATGGCACACAAACCGAAAATGCTTATCCAAATTTTATCAAATTAGGTGTGGGTAATTTGTCTACTCTTAATTTCGAAACTGGTTATCTGTTAAACAAAGAAATTGGCTTCCCACTATATCTTAATTTTACGCATACCTCCTCAACAGGAAGTATTGCTTATCAACAATACAATCAAACGCATTTAGGGGCAACTAGTTTAAACATAGTCAACAATGTTGAAGTTGAAACACATCTAGCTTTTGATAAAAACAAACAATACTACTATGGATACAACCATGCCAAGTACGATTATTCAAATACAGATATCAACCAAACATTTTCGAATATTGGTATTCAATCAAAAATAAAACCCCTAAAAAAAAACAGGCATGAAATTCAATATTCACCTGATATTTATATGGGTTTATACCGTGATAAATTTGGAGCCAACGAATTTTCATTCAAAACCAAACTGCCTGCTGAAAAGTCAATAGACAGAAATACTATTGTACGATTTGCATTACATGCAGACTTAAACAGATTTGCAGTAAGTGATTTTATGGTGCAAAATAATTCTATGTTAAGCCTTCAACCATCTATCACCAAAAAATGGAAAGAACTTACATTGAATCTTGGACTCTATCCTACTATAGGAAAATCATTTCATCTCTTACCAGACATCACGATACACTATCCGTTGTCTCAATTAAAATCAACCTTAACCATCGGGTGGCAATCTCAATTGATCCTGAATACCTTCAAGGAATTGACTCAACAAAATCCTTTTATATTCAATACACAATTCGTTAAACAATCAACTAGACAAGAATTATTTGGATCACTTACTGGCAATTTAAATAAAAATCTTTGTTACTCTGTAAAAAGTGGCTTAGGCTTCACCCGAAATCTTCCTCTATTTATTAATGATACAGCCTATGACTTCAAACAATTTAATATTGTGTATGATCAACTGGCTACTAGCTTCATACTAGATGCTTCAGTCAATTATACAGTAAATAAAAATTTATTTACCGGAATCAAAATGAATCTTGAACCCATACTAAATTTGTCAACTCAAAAAGAAGCTTGGCATTATATCCCAGCCAAAATTGATCTTTTTGGCAAAATGAAAGCCACGCCAAATGTAATTTTGCGAACAGACCTATTTCTAAGAGCTGGACCAAAAGTGATCGAAAAAGCGAATATTATTCAATCTGCCTACACAAAAAGCCTTGGAACTGCATTTGATATGAATATAGCTGCAAATTATATCATCCGACAAGACTGGAACTTAAGCATTGACATCAACAACCTTTTTGGATCAAAATACCAAAGATGGTATGGTTATCAACCCTTTGGGACCAATGTACAGGTCGGACTATGTTATAGTTTTAATAAAATCAAATTAGTAAAACAATAATTTTTTCTCCTAAGCATATATCCCTACTTTTACATTCCTAAAATAATTTGTGCATTATGGATATTGGTAAATATATCGGGAAATTTCTAATGAAAAATAAATACTGCAGTCTTCCAGGATTGGGGGTGTTTAATCTTCAAAAGAATCCTGCAAAATTGAATGTATCCAACAATGAAATTAGCCAACCTGCTCATTTAATCACTTTTACACCTATAGGAAGTATCGACGATACATTCGCCTCTTTTATTGCAGGATTTGAAAACGTGAGTATCAGCAATGCATCTAACAACATCAAAGAATATTGTATTGCTGTAAAAGAAGAAGTTGCCAAAACAGGAAGATACGAAATTGATCACCTGGGCAAACTCACCATGCACAATCAAAAACTTGTTTTTCAACAAGCAGCTGATTTAGACCTTGGATTCGAACCTGCACCCATTACACCGATAGAAGTTAAACCTGCAGCTGAGGAAACAAATACCCCAAAAGATAAACCAGATTATAGCTACCCTCCAGCGGTAACCACTTATCGAAATTCAAACAAATCGTGGACTAAATTGGTTTTACCATTAACATTGCTAGCTGTTTTAGGAGTAGGCGCTTATTTTGGCTACGATTATTATAAAAAAAGTGCCTCAGAAGAGCAAGCACAGCCAGTTTCAGAAGTCAATCAAATTGATACGATTGTAAACGCACCTGATACTACTTTACTTAATACAGATTCAATTCCTTCTGCCAAAGATACTTTTGCTTCAAATGCAGCAGCTATAGATACAATGTCTACTATTCCACCAGCTGCGCCAACAGCAAACGCGCCAACCACAAACGGACCTGCTTATAATGTCGCCGTCCTCTCCTTCGATAATGAAGCAAGTGCCAACCTAAAGGCTAAAAAGCTAAAAGATTACGGCAATAACTCTTCTGTAATCAATAAAGATGGTCGATTTTTTGTAGTCATTTCGGCCTCTCATCCATTAAATGACACCACCAAATTGGTAGATTCTATGCGTAGAATGTACAATCCTAAAGGTCCGGTATTCATTCTAAAATAATTTTTTATTTTCTTTTTGGGCGGCACACACGCTATCCGCTTCAATCCATGCGAGGCGCATGGGATTTTCGCTACTATCGTTGCCGCAATACAACTTCACTGAAATTTATTTTTTCGTAAAAATAAATTTTCCTAGTTTCGTATCAACAATCGTTCTCAGTGTGATTGTGCTTGTCTTCAATTAATGAAATTGTAGACTAACAAGTGAAGTAAAATTGTGGAGATGGAAAATATGTGGAGGGAGGCCCCTTTTATACGGTTTGTGATACCGTTTATGCTAGGAATTAGTATTCAACTAACTAATCCTATCTCAGATTATTGGGTATTAGTATGTATAGGCATCCCTATCATCCTGCTTTATTTTTCTTTTAATTTCTTGCCTGTTTCGTATCAGTTCACCCTTCAGTTCATGAAAGGAATCTTACTTTCCTGCCTCATACTTTTCCTTGGGTATTGTCTGCCCTTCTTTCATACTTCTACTAACGCTACATACTATTTTGAACACCATCTCAAAAAGTCAACACATAGCTTAGTGAAGGTATTAAGCAGTCCCGATGAAAAAGATAAAACCTATAAAGTTGATGTTGAAGTCGTTCAACTTATGAATAATAAAAACAAAACATCTTGTTCGGGTCAAGCTATTCTTTATATTCAAAAAAATGATCGTATTCAATCTATACAAACCGGTGATCAATTATTGATAAACAATCACTATAGACAAATACCTACCACATCCAATCCAGGCTCATTTGATTACAAACGTTATTGTGCCCTTAAAAATATCTTTTATACAGCTTATATCCCATCAAATGAATGGATGCAAGTTGGAAAGCGCACTCAGACTCTTTCAGGGCGATTTGATCATCTAAACGAAACATGCAGACATATCTTACAACAATGTCTTAAAGATAGCACCGCCTTTGGATTGGCAGAGGCGCTTCTAGTTGGGTATAAAAAAAATATGGATCAGGAAACAATGCAAGCCTACTCCAAAACTGGCATAGCCCATATCATAGCTATATCAGGGATGCATATGGCTTTAGTGTATTCAAGTTTAAAAAACCTACTCATGTTGCTTCCCATTTTTAAATCAAACAGAAAAATAGCCATTGTAATTGCGCTCACCTTTATGTGGTTTTTTGCCTTACTTACTGGCCTTCCACCTTCAGTTACAAGGGCTGCATGTATGTTTAGCTTTTTAGCTATAGGCGAATTAAGTGACCGAAAAATTACATCCTACAATAATCTTGCTGCTTCTGCATTCATGCTTTTATGTATCAATCCAAATTGGCTAGCCGATATCGGATTTCAATTATCCTATTTGGCTGTGCTTAGTTTGCAAATTTTTTATTCGCGCATTTATTCACAACTATACTTTAAACAAACTTTGATAGACATAAGTTGGAAATTATTGGCAGCAACAATAGCGGCTCAAATTTTAACCTTCCCATTGTGCATTTATTATTTCCATCAATTTCCAATATTATTCTTACTTACCAATCTTGTAGCTATTCCTGCCACCACGCTAATTTTATACTTAGAAATAATTACACTTCTCTTCTCTTGGATAAAACCTCTTGCAGCTTACTTAGGAAAAGTAATTGTTTGCTTGATACATTGGCTAAATACATGCATTAAGTCATTAAGTCAGCTTGAGTTTATTTCTTGGAACCAACTTCATATCCAACTCTGGCAAATGATGCTTCTCTTTGGGATAGTGATTGTATTTACCTTATTTGCATCCTCAAAAAAATTCAAGCAGCTAGTGCTTGCACTCGTCATGTGCATAGTGCTTCTTTCGAGTTTTACTTTAGACATCATAAAAATGAACAAACAACAATATGCTGTCATTTACCAAGCACCTAAACAATCTGTACTTGATTTTTTTGTTGGTCATCAATATTATTCCCCCGATGAAAAATCATATGAACAACAACCTAAGATAGAGCAATATATCATTCAACCTGCACATACCTATTATGAAGCCAATTCATACAACCCTCATTTAATTCATCAAGCTGAATCGCAACTGATAGACTTCTATCATTTTAAAGGCAAAACGATAGCAAGATTAAAACAACCTAATTTCAAAACAACTACACCAATTCAAATCGATTACCTACTTATTTCATTCAAAGGCATTATCAAAATGAACCAATTAATAAAACACTTCAAATTCAAATACCTCATATTGGATGGAAACTCTTCAATAAAAAATCTTGATTCGATTACACTATTCAGCAAGCAACATGGAATTAAACTACATAGTATATCTAAAGATGGAGCCTTTGTACTTAAGTTGTGAGTATTTATTCTCTTAAAAATTGTTTCGCAGAATCATTCCTTCTAATTTCGCGCTGAAATTCTAATTTACCCATATGACCAAAAAAATACAATCAGCACTCATTTCAGTTTTTGACAAAGACGGGTTAGACACCTTAGCCTTAGCCATGAAGCAACAAGGCATTCAAATTTATTCGACAGGTGGTACCCAAACCTACTTAGAATCCATTGGCATTACTTGTATCCCAGTAGAATCTGTCACTGAATATCCATCCATCCTTGGAGGCAGAGTAAAAACACTACATCCTAAAATTTTTGGCGGCATATTAGGCAGAAGAAATCTTGAAGAAGATGTTCTGCAAATGAAGGAATATGGAATTCCAGCAATTGATCTAGTGATTGTAGATCTTTACCCTTTTGAACAAACTGTTGCTTCTACGAAAGAAGAAAAATTAATTATTGAAAAAATTGATATTGGCGGGCCATCTATGATAAGAGCCGCAGCCAAAAACTTTGAACATGTGTGTGTGATAGCTGCCAAAGAAGATTATGCCAAACTAGAAAATTTAATCAATCAACAGCAAGGAGAACTTAATATCAACCAACGAAAACAATTTGCTGCCAAAGCCTTTGAAGTGGTAATGAAATATGATATAGCCATTGCAGATTATTTCAATCGTGAAAAAGCAATTTTACGTTATGGCGAAAATCCTCATCAACTTGCAAGCTTTACAGGTAAATTAAGTGAAATTTTCACCCAACTGCATGGCAAAGAATTATCTTACAATAATTTGGTAGATGCAGATGCAGCTTTTCAACTCATACAAGAGTTTAAAGAATCTACAGAACATGTGTTTGCCATTATCAAGCATACCAATGTTTGTGGCATTGCTTCAAGAGCTACTTTGCACGACGCATGGAAAGCTGCTTTAGCAGGCGACCCTGAAAGCGCCTTTGGAGGTGTGCTTATTTGCAATAGTCAAGTCGACAAACAAACTGCAGAAGCCATTTCAGAAATATTTTTTGAAATACTGATTGCTGATGATTATAGTGAGGAGGCGCTTATTATACTCCAACAAAAGAAGAATAGAATCTTATTAAAAAACTTAAAGAATCAATATCAATCTATTCAACGAAAATCAATTTTCAATGGTGAAATCACGCAAGATCTTGATCAAGGAAATTACTCTTCATGGATAGAAAAAGGAGGCCGAGAAAGCAATGATGCCGAAAAAGATGATTTAAAATTTGCAAACTTAATTGCCAAACATTTAAAGTCTAATGCTATTGCACTCGTTAAAAACAAACAACTGATTGGCAAAGGTTGCGGTCAAACCTCACGCATCGATGCCCTAAGACAAGCTATAGATAAAGCCTTACAATTTGAATTTAATTTGCAAGGAGCTGTTTTGGCATCTGACGCTTTCTTCCCGTTTGATGATTGTGTTAAAATTGCGCATGCAGCTGCTATCGAAGCCTTTATACAACCAGGAGGTAGCATTCGCGACAAAGACTCTATTGAGTATTGTGTTAGCCAAAATTTGGTGATGGTACTAACCGAAATGAGACATTTCAAACATTAATGATTCATTAATGACATGCTGAATTGTGCGCTGATTAAAAAACAAGTATATATTTGGTTTCAAATTTTAAAATAAACACAATGAAAAAGATCATTTTAAGTGCAGCCTTGGTGTTGGTAACGCTACTTGGTTTTTCACAAACTCAAGATTTACCTACAACAACAGTGCGCGACCTCAATGGCAAACAAGTTCCGTTTAACGAAGCTTTCGAAAAAGGAAAAGTTACCTTAGTCAGTTTCTGGGCTACATGGTGTATTCCTTGTAAGCACGAAATCAAGAATATCCAATCTAAATTAGACAAATGGCAAGCCGAAACTAGTTTCAACTACATGACGGTTTCTATTGATGATTCAAGATCTTCGGCTATGGTGAAAACTTTCGCTAAATCTCAAGGATGGAAATTCCCAGCCTATTTAGACCCTAACAGTGATTTGAAACGTTCTTTAAATTTTCAGAATGTGCCTTTCTCTATGATTGTTGATCAAAACGGTAAAATTGTTTTTCAACACACAGGATACGAAGAAGGTAGCGAAAATGAAATTTATAATAAGATCAAAGAATTAGTCAAATAATCCTACATACAACAAACAAAACAACATCAAGCTGCTCATTCGGGCAGTTTTTTTTATGGCATGAAATGTTTCAATGATTATCCGCAAAGATAACCTAATGTTTCCCACTTTTGCCATGACGCAAAAGTTGAGCAAAAAGTAAAGGCTGAAGATTCTTTTCAATATTTTGGTATTAGATAGATGACAACTGAGTTTATTAGTTTCGTTAGGTTGCTTAACGGATAAGCAATAATGTTTCATTTGAAGCTATTTCCTGCCTTACGTTACAATCTGCCGAAAAATATTTTCTTCTTCTATCATATTAAGATGTCGGCAGGATTTCCACTACAGTCAGGGCTAGGGCCTCCTGCTTCGAAAAATCATAAGATCTCATGAAGAACAACATATCATTTACTTCGAAAAATATTCTAGGCCATTTTCTCCTACATAAAATTTATTCCCTTTGGTATCTATGGCTTCAAAAAGCACAAAATACCAATCTTCGTTGACCTTAAAACGCGCATGATATTTTAAGCTACTATATTTAGGTAAAATGTTCAAGTCCATGTCTTCACTCAAAAAATTCATACCATACAATGCATTCTTGATAGGAAATATAATGCCTCTGCCAATTTCATCTATATTAATCGCATCATAGGTAACTGATAATAATTCATGCAACCCATTATAAAAACCAGCTTTCCCATTTCTATACACCACACAATAATTTGCTTGCTCAATTTCTTCATTCATCATCAAGTTATCAAACTCCATAGGCACAACTATTTTTTTAGCATAGTAATCATACACACCCATTTGTCCGTTAATATCTTTAACATAAAACAATCGACTATAGGCACTCACAATCTTTGCATAAGTAAATTCTTTCATCAAGGCTAACTCCTTTTGTTTGTTCTTTTTATCAATGTCGAATGAGCCCCCTTCTTTAACCAACATAATTTCATCATCATAAAAATAATCTACTGGTGGTTGAATAGGATCAACGAAAGAATCATCAGTCGTGAGGCCTTTGGCTTCCCAGTAATACAGGCTATCAGATTTTTCTCTATGCTGATTTTTATACCAATCTAGTTTAATTTGCTCATACTGAAATGGGATGATGATCTTGTTTGTTGTACTTATTAAACCGACCAAATTATTTTTCTTAGCTATTATCCTATTGTTAGTAGTAAAATCTAAGGAGTCGTACATCGGTTGAAAGATAATTTTGCCATTTTCTACCAAGCCCATTTTGCCTTTGTTGAAAATAAAAAAAGTACCCTCAGCACTAAATGAGGCTCGCTGAATAGAATCGAATTTATGACTCAAGATAGGTTGCAGTATAGCATTGATATACACAACGGCCTTTTTATTTTTTATAAAAGCAATTAGTGTTTCTTTTCCAATATTAAAACAATTCACAGTACTATACAAAGGTTGAACTATGACCTTAGCATTGGTATCGCAAATGCCCCATAAATTGCCTTTCTTGTAAGGTAAACAACAAGCATGCTTTGCATTTACTTTAAAGTTAAGCAACAGAAAAGTGAGTATAAATAAATATTTTATAGTTGAATTGTTCATAGATGAAATTAAAAATTCTGTATCATACGGCTTTATCTAAAGAATCGGAGGGTCCCTATGCAGGAACATACACTGACTAGATTACTTGCTGGGGGCATAAAAAACAAACTTACTAAAATAAATTATTCTTTAATGAAATGCTTGATATAGTTATTCCCTTTATCATCTTGGAGTTTTACATAGTACATGCCAGGAAGCAAACTTTCGACATGGATAGAACTTGTTTCATGAGTAGTTAACCTAATCTTTCCTGTAACATCGAACAAAGAAATTTCTTGTACCTTAACCGATGAATGCAGATAGATAATTTGCGATGCAGGATTAGGATAGAGATCAATTTGTGCCTTGATTTGATTGGTTGAAACACTCAAAGGCTTACAACCTGGATCATAGATAGCGCCAGGCGAACCAAGTAAACAACCATCTATCCAAGTAGATGGTGAATTTTGATTGATCGTATAATTTAAATTATCTAAAGTTCTACCTGTGCCATTACATAAGGCTGGCCAGCCATTGCTTGATTCGATGAGTAAACTATAATTTAAAATTCCGCTGGGAGAATAGATAGAAAATATTTCTTTAGTATTGTTGATATCAAGATTTGTTGGTCCTGATTTACTGATGGCAAACGGATAGATAGAATTGAATTTTACATCATTGCTATGAATTATTAAATAACTATTTGCTGGAATATTTACGCCATTTGGAATTGTGTAACTGTTGTTTGAGGCATGCACTTTAATTTTATATCCTCCTACATTTAATGCCGAATTACTTTTGTTATAAAACTCAAACCAATCGCCAGCATCGGAGGTAATAGCTGCATTATAATTCACTTCAGTGATGATAGGATTTTCTTGATCGCAAGGTGAGTAAGGCAAACCGGGCGAACCACCTACACATCCTGCCCTCCAAGAATTGTATTGGTTAGGCAAATTAGCCACATTGATAAGTTGCAAAGTGCGTCCATAGCCATCAGTAATTTCAGGCCACGGAAATTGATCATCATAGGTAACTCCATACACAAATGCATTGTTACTATCGTGCATCTCAATTCGCTGTCCGTTATTATTTAATTTAAAACAAAGTGGTCCAATTTTGTTAGTTACCGTAGGATGAACTGTTGCAAACTGCAAACTATCTTCATACACAACAAGTCTTTGTCCTGGTCCTAATAAGGTGTTTGGAGGAATTACGCAATAAGATTCAAGATTATTTCCGTTTGTGATAATGGCTGAAGAAATATCCGCGACAGTAGTTCCGTAATTATAGAGTTCAATCCAATCGCCAGCATTTAAAGTAGAATCACTGTTATAATTAATTTCATCAATCACAACTTTTAGTTGGCTTATTGCATTGCAATTTCCATTCCCTGCAGGCATATTGGCATCTAGCCAATTCATTCTTCCTCCAATCCATGCTTTCATACTATCTAATTCACCATGCCAAGAGCTAGC
>JAGNOY010000180.1 GCA_017989935.1 Chitinophagaceae bacterium | reverse complement strand
CGGCGGCGGCGGATCTTCTTTCACAGGTTCATTAACAAGTGGTGTTGTTAACAATGGTATATGGTTAGGCGATGGTCAAATTACAGTTTCCTACGCATCCCCTTTAACTGGATGTGTGTCTGCAACAAGAACAGCAGTTCCTGTAACAGTGTCAATTCAGCCTCCAACTTTAGTAAGCGCAACACCTGCAACAATTTGTCCTGGCGGAAACTCAAATTTAAATGCTACCTCTACTACCGGAACTGTAAGATGGTATGATGCGCCTACAGCAGGCACTTTATTAACAACTGTACCAAGTGCTACAAATTTTAATGTTTCACCAGCTGGTACAACAACTTATTATGCTTCTTCGGTAGAAATTCTTCCATCTGGAAATGCAACTTTTAATTTTACTGGAGGTATTCAAACCTTTACAGTACCTGCAGGTGTGACTTCATTAACCATTCAAGCTTCTGGTGCACAAGGTGGCACAGGTGCTACAGGTGGACAATCTTCTACAGGAGGTGTTGGTGGTTTAGGTGCTACTGTGAGTGGTATCTTAGCTGTAACACCAGGTGATGTGTTAAATATTTTTGTAGGTGGACAAGGAGCTACCCCAACAGGTGGTTTCAATGGTGGTGCTAATGGTGGTAGCGCAAATGCTGGTGGTGGCGGTGGTGCTACTGATATTCGTATTGGTGGTACTGCGGCGGCAGATCGTGTTTTAGTTGCTGGCGGCGGCGGCGGCGGTGGCCGTGCTGGTTGTGAAGTTATTACTAATATCGCAGGTGGACAAGGCGGCGAAGGCGGTGGTGGAAATGGTGCCAATGGTACGAATGCGCCTACTTCAGGCGGTGTAGCTGGTGCTGGATTTGGAGGAGTTGGACAACTAGGCGGTGGCGCAGGTATAGGATGCGGTGGGTTCTTAGGTGGACCTGGTGGTAATGCACTTGGTGAAAATGGTGGTAATGGTGGAGCTGGACAATCTTGTTGTTGCTTTTCCTTTGGAAGTATACCAGGCGGCGGCGGCGGTGGCGGCGGTTTCTTAGGTGGAGCTGGCGGCGGCGGTGGTTCTGCAGGAACTACAGGTTGCTCTGGAAATGATAAAGGTGCTGGTGGCGGTGGAGCTGGTGGTACTAATTTTACTGGTACCATGACTTCAACTGTTGAAGTGAATGGAATTTGGACAGGCAATGGACAAGTGGATATCACTTGGGGTGCTATAGTTGGAACTTGCGAATCTGCAAGAGAGCCAGTTACAGTGACCATCAATCCAATTGCAGTAACAGCGAATGCAAATCCTACTTCTCCTTGTGGAAATTCAATTGTAACCTTAACAGCAACAAGTGCCACAGCAACAGGATATTCTTGGCAGCCTGGAGGTTCAACTAACCAAACTGAATATGTACAAATTGCAGCGAATACAACTTATACTGTGACAGCTACAGATGGTACATGTTCTAGCACTAGCACGGTCGCTTTAACTTTCAATTCTCCAAGTGCTAATTTAGCGCCTGTAACAAGTAATCAAGTTCAATATCATGCTGATGATAAAGAAAGCACTTACTTTGATGCAAGTTGTAATTTAATTGCCAATATTGATGATGCTATTGGTGGAAATGTATTAGGATTAACTACAACAACTGTAAATGTTGAGCCTAGTTCTTTGACTTATAATGGTCAACCCTTTGTTAGACGTTGGTACGAAATTACACCATCGAATAATGTAGGGGTAAGTGCCTTAGTAAAGTTATATATCAACCAATCTGACTTTGATAATTATAATGCAGTGGTTACGCCTCCTTATTTAATGATGCCAACTTCTGGAAATAATGCAGATCCGAATATTCCAAATGTTAGAATTACAAAAAATTCAAACCTAGGATTAGGTAATTCACCAGTGATAGTGCCAGCAACTGTATTTTGGAATGGTAATTTCTGGGAGTTATCATTCACTTCAACTGGATTTAGTCAATTTAGGGTGCATAGTGTGAATAATGGAAATGTGCCATTACCAGTAGCATTAAATAGTTTCTCTGGTCGTAAAGTAGAAGCAACTAATTTGCTTGAATGGTCAACCAGCACTGAAGAAAATAGCGCTTACTTTAATTTGCAATACAGCACTGACGGAGGAAACTTCAACACGTTAAGCAAAGTAAATTCTAAATCTAAAAATGGAAATAGTACTGAAGAATTAAGCTATGAATATGCTCATACAAATCCTGCTTTAGGGCATAATTATTATAGATTACAACAAGCAGATTTAGATGGTCATTTAAACTTGACTTCTGAGGTGGTAGATTTAATGAGAAGCACTTCAGGTAGCACTTTAAATGTATATCCAAATCCTACAAGAGATATCTTGAATATTGATTTGTATTCTTCTAAAACCTCTTCAACTACACTGAAATTGTTAGATATCAGTGGAAGAAAAGTGAAAGAAGTTAAATTGAATACAGAAATTGGTATGAATAAATTAAATATTTCTTTGACTGATGTGGTTAAAGGCATGTATACTTTACAAGTGTATGAAGGTGAAAATCTTTCATTTACTCAAAAGGTTACAAGAAAAGATTAATTGATTTTACCTTATAAAAAAGGCTGCTTCTTAAATGGAGCAGCCTTTTTTTATTTAAGGTAGAATAAAGGGCGAGGAATTAAATTTTAATATATTTGACAGTTCAAAGACGGCTGGTAAAATAAAAAAACATGAAGATGTCAAATCAGGTAATTTTCCAATCACTCACACTAAAAAATATGATGAATATTCGGCTTTATATTTTATGTCTTCTAGGCAGTATTTTAATGTTTAGTTGTGCAAATAAAGCAAGCAAAGAAGCGACAAAGACTCCTGAAGTGAAACAGGAAGTCAAGCCTGTAAGGGTTGGTAGCGATCAGGATGAGCATGGATGTAAGGCAAGTGCAGGTTACACATGGAGTGAGGCGTTACAAAAGTGTATTCGAATTTGGGAAGAAGGCATTAAACTTAATCCAGTAGATAAATCAGGTTCATATACAACAAATGCAACGGTGGTTATTACAGCAGATGCCAAGCAGGCAGAATTGTTTATTGTTGATCAGCCAGGGGGTATTATGTTGGCTTCAAAAGTAGGAGAAGTTTCTACTTACATAGGTAAAGAATATATGTTGAAAAATGAACAAGGGATTTGGAAATTATATAAGCAGCACAAACTTATTTATACACAGTAAAGTTTAGTTGCTTGACTTGACTCATCAACTTCTTGAGGAAATGAATGCTTCTTTGTATTGCGGCAACGATTGAAATGGAAAGCCCGCATTCCGAGAGGCTAAACGAAATTGAATTCTTTATTCACTCGTTATAGCCGATTCGGAAGAGGACTTGCAATGTAAAGCGTGTATGCCGCCCAAGCAAAAAGAATTTATAAATGAAAATTTCAATGAATGAGTTTGAAGAAGGCTAGTTTGTAGGTGTCGGAAATGGGAAACTCGCGATCTAAAATTTTGATTTTATCTTTTTCGATTGAATCAATTTTGTCGATGGCTACCATATAAGATTTGTGGACTCTGCATAAAATATTTTCTGGAATAATTTTTTCGAAATCTGTGAAAGTTTGCAAAGTCATGATACGTTTTTGTCGAGTATGTACTTTTCTGTAGTCGCGCATACCTTCAATAAATAAGAGGTCTTCGAAGCAAATCTTTTCAAGGCGATTTTCTGTTTTGATAAAAATATAATTTTTAGTATACAAAGATTCTTTTGGCGTGAGAGTCTGTTGAACTTTATCAATTGCTTGAATAAATCTATTAAAACTAAATGGTTTTAGCAGGTAATCTGAAATCTGTAATTCATAACCTTGCAGCGCGTATTCTTGATAAGCTGTGGTAATAATAACTTGGCTTTGAATGGTATTTGTTTCAAGAAATTGAATGCCAGAAAATTCATCTAAATGGATGTCGAGGAAGATTAATTGAATGTTGTTTGATTTTAGAAATACCATGGCGTCTAGGGCATTTTCAAAAACTTCGATGAGTTGAAGAAAGGGTAATTTTTCGATGAAGCCTATTAGTTTTTCGAGGGCTAGGGGTTCATCTTCAATAATGATGCAAGTGATATTCATATTAAAAAAGGATCAAGACTACTTTGTAAAGGTCGTCATTTTGTGTAATGTTCAACGTGTGATTATGGGGAAAAAGTAAATGCAATCTTTTTTTGATGAGTTCGTTGCCTAGACCTTTGTTTTGATTCTTAGTTGCCTCTTGCGTTTGAAATTTGTTTTCGCAAGTGAAAATTATTTTGTCTTGTGAGATATCGAGTTGAATTGAAATAGCATCTTGAGATTTTTTAGTTTCCGCGTGCTTGAAAGCATTTTCAATAAATGAAATGAATAGCATGGGCGGAATTGATTTTGTTGAAGGATCACCATGCACTTTATATTGAACATATTCTGGATGGCTACTACGAATTTTTTGTAATTCAATAAACTGATTAATGTATTGTAATTCTTTGGATAATGGAATCAAGTCTGTTTTGGTTTCGTATAACATAAAACGCATAATGTCTGAAAGTTTGTTTAAGTAAGCAGATGCTTTGATGGAATCTTTAGTGATTAATGAATCGATATTATTAATTGTATTAAACAAGAAATGTGGATTGATTTGAGACTTCAACAAAGCGATTTCAGTATCATAATTTTTTTTATTCAACTCAGATTTGAGTTCGATATCTTCAAACCATTGAATGAAACCTTTAATCACTAAAGCGATACAGCCATGCACAGTAGCAATTAGGGCAAGGAACATACCCATGGAGAGACAGGTGTTCAATGACCAATCTATGCCCATTGAAGGGAGTAAGGTATACATACAAAGTTGAGTGATGGCAGCGGCGAGTATGGCAATTAGTATGGCACCAACAAATAAGGTTCCCAACTTTTTAGGTTTAAGGGCCTTGTCGAATAGAAATAGGTAGTAGCCGTAAAAACCAAGTAAACCTGGGATTAGTGCTCCGAAGCTTATAGGCGACAAGAAATGGGCAAGTCTGAAGTGAAAATGAGCATGAGACATGTTTAGGGCAATGATCATCATCATTAGTATAAACAAATAAATCATCCAGTAGATGAGGTGCAGGGAAATAACAAGGTACTTTTTCATAATCATTTAATTTAAAGTGTGAAAGATGGTTCAAAGATATTGGTGTAATATCCAGCTAAATTAATTGTTCTGTCAACTTGCCTGATTGCCCTGCAAGTTGCTTGAA
>JAGNOY010000179.1 GCA_017989935.1 Chitinophagaceae bacterium | reverse complement strand
TGATCTTCGAACCATTGTGCTTCTTTTGCAATGGCTTCTAATCGTTTAGAAGCTTCCATATCTTTGATGCTTACATAACTTTCGTAACTTCCTTTTTTACCAATCGCATCTAAGTATACTTCAATAAAACCATTGATTCCGTCTATTTTACTTTCAGTGTCATTTACCCAAGCTATACTATACGCATCAAAATCTTTTAAATCACCACTACGTAAAAATTTCACTAATAATTCTAAGGTCTTTTGTTGCTTGGCATTTTCTGCTACAGGAATAGCTTTCTCTAACCAATAAATAATTTTATCAATCGCAGTACCATACATGCCACCGCTTTTCCAAACTTTTTCTTTGATTACTCCGTTTTCTTTAACCACTTTACTATTCAATCCCCAACTTGGTGCGTTGCCTGTGGTGGGCATTTTATCGTAAAAGCTTTCAACTTCTTGCATCGTAACACCTTCATAAAAATTGTTACTACTAGATGTAATATTATCTATTCCAGAACGTAGATCTACGCATTTGGGTTCTATGCTCATATCATAAAATAATGGCTCAACACGAGACCAAAAAGCAGCTACACTTTCGTTATTTTCTTTAGGAAAAGTGTTGGCATTGCTATTCATCACCAGCGTTTTGAAATAAGTTGTTGAGCATTCAGGCACAAATTTTTCATTGCCATAATGATGATGATTGCCATTGCTAAACCAAAATCTGCCGCAGTAGTCTTGAAATTTTTTCCAATCGGCACTTGTTTTATCTCCTTTATAGGTTGTATAAATGTTTTCAATAGTTTTACGCAATAGAATACCATACTTGCTTTTCTGATCATAAATCATATCTCTTCCCGAAAGGGTAGCTTCGTATAAATAGTAGGCTAATTGTTTTTCTTTAAGTGTTAAATTTTCAAATCCGGGAATTTGATAACGTAGTACTTGCAGGTCCGCAAAACCTTCGGCCATGACATTAAATTTTTTAGGCGCGGTTTTAGCTTTGCCGGGTGCTGCCATCGCAGTGTGATTTGATATCATGGTTAAGGCGAGAGCAGATACGCCGATCATCTTTTTTAAGTTCATAATTTCTATTTAAAAGGTAAATATAAAACAAATCTACACAATCGGTCTTGTCAAAACCTGCTGGCTTTCTTGAACCTATGCTTACAATTCATCGGGCATTATGCAGTTGCTAAGTTTGAGCCCATCAGACACTTCATCAAACTAAAAGTACCTATATTTGGCGGGTGATTCAAGCCAAACAACGAATTCTTGCACTTGTTCCTTATCCTGTGTTTCCTGCTGTTATGGGTGGACAAAAGGGAATAGCCTTATTTTATGCCTATTTATCGAAGCTAGTTGAGCTGACTTGTATCACCACTAAAAACAATCACCCTGAAGAATCGTTTGAAGTACTTCCCGTTATAAGTAATTCAGTATGGCGATATGTCAATCCTTGGTTGTTTATCAAAATCAATCGATTGCTTACACAAAAGCAGTGCACTCATTTTTTAGCTGAGCATCCTTATTTTGCTTGGTTGATATGGCTAATAAAAAGACAAGGTAAAGTTCAAGTGATTGTGCACTCACATAATATCGAAAGTGAAAGATTTAGGAGTATAGGAAAATCATGGTGGAAAATATTATGGTATTATGAGCGATGGGCATATAAAAATGCAGATATTCTTTGGTTTAAAACACCAGAAGACAAGGCTTATGCTATCGAACAATACGGCATAAGTTCAAGCAAATGTGTTGTAATTCCTTATGGCATTGAAGTTGATCAATTGCCTGTAGCTTCTGAAATCAATGAGGCCAGTAGTACATTGAGAGAACAATATAAATTGAGTAAGGATAATCTGTTGTTGTTGTTTAATGGCACTTTAAGCTATGGCCCCAATTTAGATGCCCTTAAAGCCATCTTAGAAAATATTAATCCAATTTTGATGAACAAAGGGATTGAGTATACGATTTTTATTTGCGGTAGACATTTGCCTGCTGAAATGAGTGACTTGAAGGCTTATGCAGACAAACATATTATTTACTGCGGGTTTGTAGAAGATATTGATTTGTATTTTAAGGGCTGCGACATCTTTCTTAACCCCTTATTTGACGGAGGTGGCATAAAAACCAAGTTAGTAGAAGCTTTAGGGTTTGGTAAAAAGTGTGTGTCGTCTGTCAATGGCGGCATTGGTGTTAATAAAAATTGTACTTCGGGCAGACTTCGTGTTGTAGAAGATAAAAATTGGATGGCATATGTAGATGAAATTATTGATCTACATCAAACGCTGATTGACAATGATCATCAAGAGTTTTACACCCATTTTGCATGGAAAAATATTGCGGCTAAAGCACAACAATCGCTCGCTTAGGGTCTGCTGTTTAACGTGAAAATAATTGATTTCAGGAAGTTTGAAGGAAACTAGATGATCATTTAGTGCAAGGTATTCTGCCATGTCTGTTCGAAAAGCTTGTATCGAATTTTTGTATGATTATCCGCAAAGATACCCTCTTGTATTTCCACTTTTGCCATGACGCAAAAGTTGAGCAAAAAGTCTAGGCTGAAGATTCTTGGCATAAAAATAATTTCATCTACGCCACTTTTATCCAAACTCGCACTTAATGATTTTCTCCATTTAGCAACATTCGTTTGTGCTCAAACAGTGGATAAAAGTTTGGCTTCGATTTCAATATTTTTAGCTGCCTCGAATCTTAGGCCGTCTTTTCCAAAGAGATTTTTTTGCAATATATTGGTATTAGATAGATGACTTCTGAGTTTATTAGTTTTGTAAGGTAGCTTAACGGATAATCATTAATTTTTGTTATTCCACTTCTCACCTGCATCTTCAACTTCTGTGTCATCGTGCAAGGGCTATACAATAGTATTATCCCTTGCACGCTTTCTTGAATTTGAAGCGCCGGCGAGATAAACAGTAGCCCCTACTTAACGAATCACGAATTTGAGTCGTTTGCAGTAATAAGGTTTTTGATCACTTCCACGAACTAAAATTCTGTCGATACTTACGGTGTCTCCTTTGTGTCCGTTTTCATAAAAATTAGACTTCCATTTCACTGGAATAGAATCTCCCTTGCATTCTTCAATAGAATAATCGGTAAAAATAATAGGCAAGCCTGTAGAATCTTGATAAAGTCCGCGTTCAGCATAAGTGATTTCGAAACTTTCTATCTTGTGTACATTGCCCGCACTATCCTTAGCACATAAAGGTTGAGTTAATAAGCCATCAAATTCTTGCTTGGTGACGCCTATAGAATCTGAGAATTGACAAGCCAAAAATGCTTTATAACGATAATAAAACTTCGGCGTATCTAAAGCTGTAAAAATAAACAATAGACAAGTCAAGCTAAATAAAAGTGTTCCCTTACTGAATTTCTTCATCATGTGTTTTAATTACTAAAGCAAGTTAAGGTTTTCTTTGAGAATTCGAATTTTTTCTAGTGCATCATTTTTCTTTTTTGTTTCTCCTTCAATCACTTCAGGCTTGGCATTTTGTACAAATTTTTCGTTGCCCAGTTTTTTCTCAACACTGATCAAAAAGCCTTCGTAATACGCAAGGTCTTTTTTCATTTGTTCAGTTTGTTGAGATTGATCAATTTCTTTATCAGTCGTGAAATAACAAGGCCATGTATCAACCATAAAAGAAATAGCACCTGAAACAGACTCATTCACATAATGAATTTGCTTGGCGAAACTTTGCTTTTGCAAAATACGCTCTACAGACTTCAACATAGTATTTGCTTCCTTGGGCAAATAGATATCAATTTCATCTTTAGGTTTTAGTTGTTGTTTCACCTTTACATCACGTATGGTAGTAATTAAACTTTTAAGCCATTCTCCTTGAGTTAAGATTTCGCTCTTAGTTTGACCAGATTGAACAGAAGTTAGCAAAATATCGTCGCCTTCTTCACGAGGACTAATGAGGTGATAAATTTCTTCGGTAATGAAAGGCATAAATGGATGAAGCAATTTCATCAACTCTTCGAAAAAGAATGCTGCTTGTTTAATGTTATAGGCATTCATCGGTTGATCTTGCGCTGTTTTGATCCACTCTAAATACCAACTACAATAATCATCCCAAATGAGTGAATACACTTTTTTTAAGGCTTCACTTAATTTGAATTCCTTGATATCTTGTTCAATTTGTGTTTGTACTTCATACAATCGTTGTTCGAACCAAGTACTTGCAAAAATAGCTTCAGCTGACTCATCTACTTCAGTAGGTTTTTCTTGAAGTAAGCGGACTAATTTTAGTGCATTCCAAAGTTTGTTGCCGAACATTTTTCCTTGCTCCAACCCATTTTCATCAAACAACAAATCATTGCCTGCAGGCGAAGCAATCATGATTCCAAATCTAACAGCATCTGCACCGTATTGATCAATTAAGCCTAGTAAATCAGGACTGTTTCCTAATTGCTTACTCATTTTTCGGCCTTGCTTATCGCGCACCATGCCGGTGAAATACACATCTTTAAATGGAATTTGTTGCTTAAACTCAAAGCCAGCCATAATCATACGTGCTACCCAAAAGAAAATGATATCTTGTCCGGTTACTAAAGTTGTAGTAGGATAATAATAATTAACTTCTTCATTATTTGGATTGCTAATGCCTTTAAATACTTCCATAGGCCATAACCAAGAAGAGAACCAAGTATCTAAACAATCTTCGTCTTGCGTTAACTGAGCATCGCTTGTTGAAAATTGTTGTTTAAAAAGTTCTTTTGCTTTTTCTTCTGTTTCGGCTACTACAAAATTTCCTTGCTCATCATACCAAGCTGGAATTTGTTGTCCCCACCAAAGTTGGCGACTGATACACCAATCTTTTATATTTTCTAACCAATGATTATAGGTATTTTTTAATTTAGCAGGATGAAATTTTATCTCATCATTCATCACAGAAGTTAAGGTTTCTGGATGTTTTCCTAAAAAGGTTTTCATGTCCATAAACCATTGCATACTTAAGCGAGATTCAATCACGGCACCTGTTCTTTCACTCGTACCAATTTGTCCTTTATAATCTTCTATTTTTTCTATCAAGCCTAAGGCTGCAATATCTTCTACTATTTTCTTACGCAAATCAAATCGATCCACGCCTTGATAACTCACTATCAAGTCGCTAGGATTTTCATCGAGGAGTTGTGCTGTGGTGAACTTACCGTCAGCATCCAACGTATCTATGGTTTTAAGTTGATGCTTACGACCAATTTCGTTATCGTTTTT
>JAGNOY010000178.1:1286-5225 GCA_017989935.1 Chitinophagaceae bacterium | reverse complement strand
AACAATTCGTATTAATTACAGAGGTTACCGCTCTTTTTAAAGTCCAAGACCTCCTTCATTTCTTTTAAATTTCTATTGTATTTTTCTAACAATTCCTCTCGCTTTCCACTCATTTGACCTCTGAAACAATTTTTCTTAAATTCATTATAATTATAAACACAATCTGTACATGATTTAACCATGTTCTCTAAATCGCTGCATCCTCCTTTTTCTTGTTTTCTTCGAGAAGCATCCTCAGATGCCCGTTGAAAGTCTTTATTGCAATAATTCTCGACGTATCTTAGATAATTCTCATAATCGCTTTTTGAGCAATAATACCCGGTTCTATAACTTGCTTTCTCATTTTTAATTCTAATATTGTTCTCTAAAGCTTTTTCCCAGTCGTTGAGTTGCTTAACATGACCTTCTTCAGGATTACCATAGAAACACTCGGACAACACCTCCTTTCTCGCTGCAATACACTCTTTACAAACTTCAATTTGTGTTTCAATTTGTGCCATACTCATTTCACCTTGGTTGCTAACTGAACCTGACATTTCCTCTTTATTTTTACACGCTCTATCCACTTTTTCAGATAAGCTATTAAGTTTATCTTGAGTGCAAGTTCCACATACTTTTCGACTATTGCTTCTCAACGTAAGACATTTTCCGCTGGCACAGTCCGCATCATTTTGGCATTCTTCATTTACTCGTTTATTTTGCGCATTAACCGATTGATGGGTTATTGATAAACAAACAACCATGAGGCAACAGAATAACATTTTAAAGTGTTTCATTTTCCTTTTCTTTATTTTTTTCGCCTACTCTATTATCAGATTTTCGGCTCACTCTGTTTTTTATTTTAAACTATCTAATTTATTTATAAAGTTTAATTTTTTCACTCTACTCTTTAAAGATTTAACGCCAAACAAGAATAATTAAAGTTGAAATCAACGAAAATAAATGCAATCATTTATCTGTAAAATTTTAATCAACTAACTCTTGTTACGTTCACATAATTTATAAATAAGTTAACCGCCCTATTTTTAATTCTAGGTTAACCCATCAGCACCGTTTATTTATAACGGTAAATTATTATGGATGCTTTACTCGAGTTAATGGATCACTGAAACACAAATAACATCATTATAAAATACAAAACAATAAGTACAAATACGTATTGCAGAAGAAAAGTCTTGCATTTAATTCCAACAAATGTTTACTTGTTTACAAAAATGTAGCCCTATAGATTAAAACAATCAAAAACGAAATGCCATTCCCACCACTCAAATTACATACTTGGAGATATCTGCTTCTGAAAGCCAAACATCCTCTTTTAGCATTAAGTGCACTTGAAAAAATAAACTTCGAAAGTTTGGCCTGTTCCCCAAACAACATTACTTAAATTCTTTGAATGATAACACTACAATTTTGCAGCGCGGACTCACATTAAAAATTACGACTCTTTTCCAATAATAATTTCTCTATTGCAACATGCCCGTTGATTCGGGCAATCACAGCTGCAGTTTTATTCTCGTTATTACGTAGTGCTAAGTTGGGGTTATATTGAAGTAGTATTTTTAAAATATCCATTCGTCCACGCTGAGCACAATTCATCACCGGAGTTTCATTGGATTTATCTTGGTTGTTTACATTTGCTCCCAATTCCAATAAATATCTTACAATCTCAATATGCCCCTTACTCACTGCAATGGACAAAGGAGTGGATTTATTATTTGTTCTAACATCAATATTAGCACCATGATTAACTACTAATTTTACTACATCCATCTTTCCATTTCTCGTAGCAAAATGCATCGGTGTCCACCCATTTTTGTCTTTTAAATTGGGGTTGGCTCCCTTATTTAATAACAGCAACACAATTTTATGAAATCCGTTTTGTGAAGCAACAAAGAGTGCGGTTAATCCATTGTTCAATGTTGCATCTACTTTTGCTCCCTTTGAAAGTAATAGTTCTGCTATTTGATGATTACCTAAAGCACAAGTTAGAAATAATGGATGAATGCCATTTCCTTTCTGCATATTTACATCCGCTCCTTTTTCAATCAGCACCGTGACTTTACTCAGGTCTTGGGCTTCAATGGCATCAAACAAAGTTTGTGCATGGCTGATGTTAAAAAGTAAAATGGCTACAAGCAAGCTAGAGATCTTCTTCATACTACATCTTGGTTTAAATTTTACATAGTGATCATTTATGAATTATTTTACAAAACAACTTTTACTCTTTACCTCAAACTAAATCGGCTCTAACATTAAACCATAGTAACATCGCGAACTTCCCAAACATCGATGAACATGAAAAACACTCCTTTACAACTTCATGTTGTCGATTCCTTTCTAGTTAGATTAAAATGCAATAAAATCAAAAAACAAGTTTCAATTTACTATGCTTGATGTCCATTGTAAAAAGAAACTATTAGGTTAATTGATTACATTATATAATTAATCACACCTCGTAATTTTACTATTGTTACCAAAGTTAAACTAATAAAAAGAATCTCAAAAAAAAATAAATTGGTAATGACAAAGGATACAAGTTCGTATCTGCAGAAATAAAAAATCAAAATGAAATCGAAGAACACCTAAATCACTATCAGTCAATGACACCTGAAGATACTAATCCAAAATGATCAATGCTCTTCCCTTCGGAGTAAAAAATAAAAAAAATTGAACAATACGTATTAATACTTAATTCACTCTAAGGCACTAAATGAAAAATATTTCATTTAGTGCCTATCGCCATTATATACAATTGTAAAATTTTAATATTTCAGAGAGCCCAACCATGCTCCAAGTTGAAACGAACCGAAAAATCTCCTTTTATTAATACATAAATCAAACCAAATGGATGTGATGAGGATCGTCCCTAAGCATTCTCAATATTGAATTTCGAAAAAACTGATTGTTTCAGTCGGAAGATTCCATTCATACAACATACATTCATAATTGATTTCAAACGTAAATGCTTGCTTTATCAAAAGTAAATATCATCAAAATGCTTCATTCAATTTTTGAGCTTTATTATCACAAAATAATTTGTCAAAGTCTACTATAGTCTCCTTTCAGGCAACCATTGACTTGGATGTACAAGTTTCTAAAGCATCTGCCCATTTATTCAAATAACCAGATGCGGCCAAGCTTTGGATATGTCCTCTTGAAAATCGCTCTTTTCGCAAATGCATGTACACCATAGCACGTAACTCATCCATGGATTTGCCGTCGAGATTTTCTTGCAATGCCCATTGTTCAGAATTCACATCTGACGATACTTTAGTCCAATCAATAACACCCAATGCATCATTGTATAAAATCATACCGAAAATCTGATGTAAGTCTGGGTGAAAATTCAAATGATCGGTGGCCTTCAATTCGACTTTCACATCAGACTTGAGTGCTCTAATAGCCTTTACTATTTCCTCAATTGCCTTACTTTTCATGGTCATCTTTTTTTCTTTAGAATAATGGACTAAAAATTTCAGGTATTTCTATGGAAGCTATGTTACCTCCCATAGACCCAAGAACTCCCGCTTCATTGCTTGTTACATACTCAATAAATTCATGATCATAGACATGTTCTCGTTCGTATTGATGTGCAGAATAATGTGAAATATTCTTTGCAGATAACGACTGCATTCTGACTTGATAATAAGTACCACAAGGAGGCGATGTAGCAGGTGTATTTAGAGGCGATGCTTTCCCAGAATCATCTAGCATCCGATACTGTGGCCCTGGTAATCCGATCGAGTTGTTAAACTCATCTGCACTGCTCATAAACGTTAATATTCGAACTCCAGTTCCCACTACAAAGGAATTCCATAAGCTCGACTCTCCCCGATATGTGATTCCATTGTATGCTGAAATATTTAATAAACCTGCACTAAACACAGCAAAGAGTGGGATCATCGCTTGATAGCTTGGATCGCCTAAATCAGTATAACC
>JAGNOY010000178.1:0-1186 GCA_017989935.1 Chitinophagaceae bacterium | reverse complement strand
CGAGCATTCAAACTCGGATAAAAATCAAACCACTTTTGAGGTGTATTTGGTAGCGCCTTCATCCAAGAATGTATAGAATTATTTCCAATTAAAGTATCAGCAGAATTTGAAGATAATACAATAATATCCTCCGTTGTAATGGCTCCGGGTTGAGTGATATCGCCATACCATAGCTCTATGACAGGCAACGTTGAATCAACATGTGGTGGTTGACTTGAAGATTGTTCTCGCGATGGCGAATCTATCTGTATTGTTCTTGTATGTTTTGTTAATGCCATAGGTTATTAAATAGTCTTACAGATTCAATTTATTCTACTACTCTTTTCTATCTAAGAAAGTAATCGCATGATGATAAAAGAAACACTAACTATGAAACAATGAGCTAACCAACATGTGATGAAATAAATTACATCAGCGTGCGAATTATTAATACCATCCGAATAATCATTGAACAATTTGCTTATTGAAATAAACACATACTATAATCAACTTTCGAATTAAGTACGATACAAATGAAATCAATAATTAGGAATAAAAAATACGCACAAATACGTACTTACAAAATAAAATCAACTCAATTAAAAATGACGACCTACTTCGTTACTAAAATATATCCCTTCTCAATGGCGTACAACACCAATCCAACTGCATTCATTGCCCCAGTTTTTTCTGTAATCTTTAAACGATGCGTTTGAACTGTTCGGTAAGAAATTTTTAGTTTGTCAGCAATTTCCTTAGAAGAAAGTTGACCGCAAAGCAACACAAGAATTTCAACTTCACGCTCCGAAAGTTCTTCTCTCAATTTATTGTCAAAATGTTTGTTTGTTCTTTTAAAATCCTTCGAGAGCCAATGAGATACTTCCTTCGAAATATAAAATCCACCATCCAATACTGTACTTAACATCAATTGCAGCTCATCGATATTAATTTCTTTAGTAGAATAACCATTAGCGCCGGCATCAACCATTCTGGAAACATGAAAAGAATCGTCAAACATAGACACACCAACAACCTTAACCTTAGGAAATTCTGCTCGCACGATCTCAGTAGTTTTAATTCCATTCATGATCGGCATATTAATATCCATAATTATTAAATCGCATGGATTATCTTTTAAAAAATCCAATACTTCGACTCCATTGGATACCTGATGGACTATGTAGGACTCATCCAAATATTTTAAGAC
>JAGNOY010000008.1 GCA_017989935.1 Chitinophagaceae bacterium | reverse complement strand
TTTCTTACATGACCCCAAAACCTGTTGCACCTTATACTTTTAAAAAAGAAGCTGATATTTCATCTCCGATTGAAGCCACTGTGCTTGGGCCAGATGCAGAATATTTAAATATCGCTTTCCGTTTTCCTGGTGCTAGTACTAAAGAAGCCATGATGCTTGATTTTATGAGCAGCGTCTTATCCAATGGAAATGCCGGGCTGATGGATTTAAATTTAGTTAAACAACAAAAAGTTCTTTCTGCCAGTGCAGGAGCTTACTGCCTAAAAGATTATAGTGTGTTGTTTATCGATGGCAAAGCTAAAGAAGGACAAAAACTAGAAGAGGTAAAAGCCTTAATTCTTGATCAAATAAAATTATTAAAAGATGGAAAATTTGATAATGATATGCTACTTGCTATTATTAATAATTATAAAAAATCGCTTATTCAACAACGTGAATCAAATTCAGGAAGAGCATTTGGTTTACTTGAAGCATTTACTGCCGATGTAGCATGGGATCAAAAAATACTTCAACTTAATGAAATGAGCAAATTGACTAAAAGCGATATCCAAGAATTTGCTAAAAAATGGCTGAACAATAATTATGTATGTATCTACAAAAGAATAGGCAAGGAAGAAAATGTAGTTAAAGTAGATAAACCAGCCATCACCCCTGTAGCTATGAACAGGGATAAACAAAGCGAATTTGTAAGTAAGGTCTCTTCTGCGTCTGTAAAAGCAATAGAACCTGTTTTTGTAAATTATGAGCAAGATATCGACAAAGCCGAAGTGAAAACAACTACAAATAAAGTGCGACTTTTAGGGGTTAAAAACAAAACCAATGAATTGTTTACACAGTATTATTATTTGAAACTAGGTTCTTGGAATAATAAGTTATTTCCTTTAGCCATGGATTATTTGCAATACTTAGGAACTGATAAATACACCGCAGATCAAGTGAGCCAAAAATTTTATACACTCGCTTGTGATTTTGGGGTAAGTGCAGGTTCCGAAGAAAGTTATGTGTATTTAAACGGACTTCAACAGAATTATAAGGAAGCACTTAGCTTATTCGAACATGTATTAGCGAATTGCAAACCAGATCAAGAGGCCTTAAATAATATGATCGCCAACGAAAAGAAAAAGAGAAGCGACTCTAAACTCAATAAAAATTTGATTCGAAGTGGACTGCGCTATTACGCACAATTCGGTTCGAAGAATCCTTTTAATAATGAATTGAGTAATGCAGAATTAGATCAGCTAAAAGCATCAGATTTAATAAGTATTTTACATAGTCTTACTTCATATCCTCATATGGTGTTATATTATGGTCCAGCAGACTTATCCAATATTTCCACACAATTGGCATCTTTACATACCTTGCCAAAAACATTTAATACGATTCCGGCTGCTCAATCATTTCCTTATTTGCAACAACAGCAAAATCAAGTGTTGTTCGCAGATTACGATATGGTGCAGGCCGAAGTACAATGGGTAAGAAATAGCGATGTGTTTAACCCTGAGCAAGTACCGGTGGTAAATATGTTTAATGAATATTTTGGAGGCAATATGAGTGGAATCGTGTTTCAAGAAATTCGTGAATCTAAAGCACTTGCTTACTCAACTTTTGCTGGATACAGCACGCCACAAAAAGCCTCAGATCCATTTGTGATGAGTGCTTATGTTGGCTGTCAAGCAGATAAAATGAAAGAAGCAATTTCTGGTATGCAAGAATTGTTAGATGCATTACCCGCTTCAGAAAAGTTGTTTCATAATTCAGCAGTCAGTATGAAAAGCACTATGTCTACAAGTCGAACTATTAAAACAGGTATACTTTTTAGTTACCTAAATGCTATGAAAAGAGGACTCTCTTATGATATGAATGAAAAAGTATACAAATCTATAGATGCATTTAGTTTGAAAGACATTCAAGATTTTCATAAAAATAAAATCGCACAAAAGCCATACACACTCACTGTCGTAGGTAGCGAGGCCAAAGTAAATTGGGATGTATTAAACAAGTTTGGACCCGTTAAGAAAATTAATCTCGACGAAATATTCGGTTACTAATTAGCTTTCTTTTTTGCTCCCGATGATCTTTTCATTCACCTGATGATTCGGTTCGGGAACCCTAACATTGTAGGTAGTTGCCTGAAACTTTATGTTAGTTTTTATTAAGTACTCCACTATAAGTTTGTTTGTCAAATAAGGCTCTATAATAATAAAGCCCATTCGGAAATTTGCTTAAATCAATATCAGCTTGAAGCGATTTACTCATGATTTTTTTTCCTTCTAAATTAAAAATTTCTATGCTTCCTTCCACCGATTTTGATGGATATGAAATCGAAAATTTTCCCGATATAGATGGATTAGGATACACAGGTAATTGATTTGCCTGCACTGATTCGTTGAGTCCACCGCTCGATTCCACATAGCCCATGGCAAAATCATCTATTATCCAACCAGGTTTATTTGTTTGTACACTATCAGATTCAAAAACAAATCGAACAGCATTGATGAAGGATCCTCTTTCTGGTTTAAGTGGAAAAGACCTATTGAGATGCAAAGCTGTGTAAATCCAACCGTGACTAGAACCACTCCAAGCATGCCGTCCATTATACAAGGTGTCAAATAAAAAGGAAGGTGAATGGGCATTATATAAATTACATGCAGTGCTTCCATTCCAAAAATTATTTCCAAAACCACTGCCTTGAATTGAATCTAAGGCATACCAACTAGACCCACTATCTAAAGAAACTTCTATCCAGCATCCATCAAATAAACTATCTGTTTCAAACTTGTGCCAAAATTTTAGATAGTAATTAATGTGGTTATTATTCCATCCCCAACCTTGTCCTGGTGTAGTGGGTAACAAAAAATTAAATGCCGAATAATTGGCTGTTGGATACGTATTTGTTGTATCTGTGAAGATGGCACAAGATGTATCTCTAGCATGGGCAGTGCCAAACTTTGTAGTGTTGCCTACTTGCCAAATTTGATTGGCCGTTGGTTCGATATTTAGCGTGAAATTTGGTTGCGGATTTGTATTACATAAAGTATATAAAGAATCAATATGCGCAAAATGAATGCATGAGGCTGTATCAACAGGAGGGATTTGAGAGAATGAAGAAATCATTCCAACTGCGCATAGCATGCTTAATAGTAGTTTTTTCATTTCGAAATATTTTAAGAATGAAATTAATTCTTTCGAAAATTAAAACTGCCTGAAAACGCATAAATTCTTGTATAAGTTGACAATACAATGACAAAATAGGGAAAGTCTGCAGTTTCAAAGTAAAGGAAGAAGGTATAAAATGAAAATGAGAATGAATTTAGGAAATGGAACTATTCGTTCTCATTCTCTTATTCATTCTCATGCTGTTAAGCGGAGAGAGAGGGATTCGAACCCCCGGACCTTTGACAGTCAACGGTTTTCAAGACCGTCGCAATCGACCACTCTGCCATCTCTCCGCTGCAAATGTAAATCTTTGAAGGAAGCTTCCAAAAAAAATAGAAAATTTCTTTTAAAATAGTACCAATATTTGTCTATAAGCCCTGATTACATTGACTTATAGCTCTTTTATGCTTTGTTCATTTGAGCGTGAAATTCGCCTATTTTAGTAAAAACTAACTTTGGAAGATGTAAAAGAGGGGATTGTTATGATCAAGACAGAAGTACACTTACTGAATGCTTTCTTACAACTATTCATTGAATGAAAATTAGCCTAAAGTTGATGCATCCAATATCCAATAAAGTAAACTTATTCATTACTAGGCCTGATTTCGTTACTTTTAATCAAATTATTACATTCATGAGATTATTAATTATGTTCCTAGTGAGCGTCTTGTTGCTATCATCTTGCTCCTTAGCGATTAAACGAGCCAATCGCCTCAATGCCGAAGTTATCCAACATAAATATCGCTGTGATGCTGTGATTGTACCTGGGGTGCCTCTAAAAAATGGTATGTGGGATAGTACCATGAAAGCAAGGGTATTATGGAGTGTGTATCTTTATCGTCAAGGCATCACGAAAAATATTATCTATTCTGGGGCTGCTGTTTATACACCTTTTTATGAGGCTGTGGCTATGGGCTTGTATGCTCAACAATTAGGGGTGCCAGCCGCAAATATCTTTTATGATACATTGGCAAAACATAGCACAGAAAATGTTTTTTATTCATATAAAATAGCTAAAAAATTAGGCTTCAAGAAAATCGCCTTAGCCACTGATCCATTTCAAAGTGCTTTATTAAATTCTTTCACGCGAAAAAGATTTATGTCTCCAATTCAACATATCCCTGTTGATTTTGAAAAAATTAAAACTATTAATCAAACTTATCCATACATCGATAGTATGCTAGCCTTTAAACCTTCATTCGAGTCTATTCTCGCACAAGAATCGTTTTTTAAAAGACTTAGAGGAACAATGGGTAAGCAAATAAACTTCGGTACTTATAGACGATTGGGACCTCTATGATTTTGTTGATAGGCATAAAAAAAGCGTGGAAAAACCACGCTATAATTTAAATATTATTTATGCTATTTACTCCATTGTGAAGGTCCTGCTCCGCCGCCGCCATATTCATTCACTTGGCCAATAGAATTTGTTACTTTATAATACATGTTCATGACTGCATGTTGATAATAATGTTGGTTTAATGGATTGGTATCAACTATGGTTGCCCATCCTTCTATTGTATTGCCGTTTGAAAGTGTTTGAACAGGAATAGTTAAAGTATCTTTTAAAGCATAAGCCTCAACGTCCATCGTAAAATTGTTTTGAAAATTCTTTACAATCACCTTATTGATTTTATCACCTGATTCTACACTTACTGTATACTGAGCTGGACTTGATAATGTGCCATCTTCATTAATATTCCAAATGCCTTTAAATTTATCTCTGGTGATGGTTTCGCAATGTTCGCCTTCATAACCTATTTGACAAATACATACTCCATCTTTACAAGTACTGCTATAAGCACAGCTTACATTTTTACATTTATCAGGTTTGCAAGCATTAAAAGTAACAGCGAAAAACAATAAAATGGTGGAGAGGCTTGCAAGAATAATATTTTTCATCATGTTTCAGGATCTTTCTATAGGGTAAATATATAAATAATTTCTTAAACAAATCATTTTGCGAGAATTCTCTTATATAAACTTATAAGGAAGCCTACTATCATCAAAATGGTTCCAATCCACAAGACGTTTATGTATGGGAAAAGGATAGCCTTCATGATAATATAATCTTCCATAGCACTTGGCTGCTTGTAGTCAATGATAGCCGAATTCTCAGAAGGTATGATTTTGCTTAATCGAGTATATAAATTGTATGTTTTGATCGTATCATCTATCACCATTTCTTCATTTCCTCGGATTACATAAATTGGATTAGATTTTTCAAGGTTACCTTCTAAGTTGTAAACCCTTAAATTGGCTGATACTGCAATGTCTCCATTGATAGCTTGATATTGATTTGACGCCGCTTGTGTATTAAATCCGTCGAAAATCATGTAGCCATTACTAAAGAATATGGAATCCCCTGTTTTTACTTTTTTTGACTTAAACTGACTGGTATCACCCATTTTTGTTTTATCAACTGTTGAGGTCACATAGGTAAATACATCATGACTTAAGTAATGTCTCGTATCTGGACTAGACACTAAGCCCATTTTAGGATTGATTTGAGCGTTTGGTTGAAGTACAAATTCTTCCTGAACTCTTCCTGTGTCGTTTTCTCTTTTTTGATAGCGAACCTTGTAAAAATGATTGGGGCCGTCTATAGTATCTCCAATATAGGTCATTTCATAAGAGCCCATTCGAACTGGAATTCCCCTGAAAAGCAATACATTTTCTCGACTTTCTTTTTTGTTTTCCTCTTCGCTTTTTTTACCCATCTCAAAATCAACACCTAATCTATTGACAGAAATTACTCGTTTGTTGTAAGAAGAAAGTATAATGCCCACTATCATTAGGCCAAAACCAATATGCGCTGTAGAGCCACCCCATTTAATGCCGTTCCATTTGATCACACGAATGGCATAAAATAAATTGGCAAGTACCGTGAAGATGGACGCAAACATGATTAAAACAATAGGTACTGTTTTTAACTCTTGTAAATAAGAAACAAGCGCCGTGAAAACAAGAGCCAATACAAATGGAGGTAATATCTTCATCATCACCTCCTTCATGTTGGAAGATTTGAACTTAAAATAATAAATACTTGCTGTGCCCAATAAAACAAGCATAGTAATCCATATCTGTATTTTATTATAATGGGTGATTGGATCTGTGATGGCTAGTTTTGTTCCAAAAATCTTATTCCAAACAGGCATGGAGGTTGTATACGTGATTTGCACTACAGAAATCATCAATACCAAAGCACCGATAAACATCCAAAATTCTCGAGAACTCAAAGCTTCTTCTTCTTTCTTAAGGTCAGGAATGCTTTTAAAATTCTTGAAGAATAAAAACAAACCTAAAATTAAAAAGAGGAATAGAAAAAAGATCAAATGATAGGAGAGGGAACTCCCTTCTCCTGTAAAGGCATGAACAGAAGTATCTCCCAAGATGCCTGTGCGTGTTAAGAAGGTTGAATACAATACAAGTGCAAATGAAAATATAAAAAACAACAAGGTAGATTTCATTGAGTATCCTGTTGATTTATAAATCATAGTTGTATGCAGGCCAGCTACCATCACTATCCAGGGTACTAATGAAGCATTTTCAACAGGGTCCCAGGCCCAATAACCCCCAAAATTTAGACTTTCATAAGCCCAAGCTCCACCCATCATGATTCCTGTACCTAAAATCATACCGCTAAATACTGACCATCGTAGCATGTAAGGGGTAAGATTTTCGTAATCTTTCTTCCATAAGGCAGCTAAACCATAGGAAAATGGCAATAAGGTAGAAGCAAAGCCCATAAACAAGATGGGTGGATGAATTACCATCCAATAATTTTGCAGGAGAGGATTTAAACCATTGCCATCTTTAATGAACTCTAAATAATTAGGTTGTTGAAAGATAGGCGCCCCAGCCATTTCATCTCTAAGTAAGGAAAAAGGAGATGAACCAATTTTTTCGCCAAAAAATACCAAGCCTAAGAGCATGGAAGCCAAAAGCACTTGAACCAAACTTACAATACTCAATACCGGAGATTCCCACTTGGACTTGCTTCGCATCACCAAAAGACCTAAAACAGTGTGCCAAATACTCCAAAGTAAAAAGCTACCCTGTTGGCCTTCCCAAAAACATGATAATAAATATTTGAAAGGCAATGCATGGCTCGAGTGCGACCAAACATAGAAATATTCAAATTGATGATTGAATATGATATAAAATAATGTACTAAAAATGCCGAAGACAGAAACAGTATGCACCATAAAAGCTTGACGAGCCATTCGTTTCCAGCTTTTTTCAATATCACCAATAGGAGATTGAGCAGCTGCATAATAAGCAATAGCAGCTACTAAGGCAGCCACGAAAGATAAGATTACAAAAAAATGGCCTATTTTACCAGGTAGTAAATGCTCATTTAAAAAGGTTGTTTCCAATAGTGTAAATTGATTGTTGACAGAACTTAGCTTGGATTGCTGACTGCAACCTGATCTGTTTTGTATTTAGATGGACATTTCATTAATATCTTAGAGCATTTAAATTCATCGCCCACCATAGAGCCTGTCATGGTTAATCGCTCACTGCGCTCAAAATCTTGTGGTTTGGTGCCATTAAAGGTTACTTTTTTCAATACACCTTCCTCATCTTTGGCATAAAAAACAAAATGATTTGGATCTTTAATAGGATCATAAAACATTTTATTCGTCACAGTATCCAACTGCCCTATGATTTGATATTCTTTTCCTGGTTTAGCAGCAGCTGTTGCAAAAGTTTGGTAACTACTAAAATCGCCGACCATACTCAGAATGAAACCTGTGGCTACTGCAATTAATATTAAAGCAACAATATTTGACGTTTTCATAAAATTAAATATTTGTTTCAAAAGAAAACTCTTCTGCCATAATCAGAAGCTTCTTTTTTAGCGCTGTAAAATTACAAGAGAAATTGTGTTCAACCTATTTATTCTTTCTATTAGAATTTATTCTTCCACATCATGCTTTCAACAGGCTTTTTCGGTTGCCCGCTATATTTAGCACCTATCTTATTATTGTATTTCACTTCAATTTCTCCTTCTACAGGAAAATAAATTAATTGCCCGATAGGCATACCTGCATATACACGCACGGGTTGCTTGACTGAAATTTCTAAGGTCCAGTTTCCGCAAAAACCAACATCTCCTTTACCAGCGGTAGCATGAATGTCAATGCCAAGTCTGCCTGTACTTGATTTTCCTTCTAAAAAGGGCACATGCTCATGGGTTTCTGTATATTCTTCTGTAACACCTAAGTAGAAATCGCCAGGTTGCAATACAAAGCCTTCTGCTGGAATATCAAAATGTTTAATCTGATTATGCGCTTTGGCATCCAATTCATGATTGATATAGGTGGCTAAATGCTTGCCTAAATGCACATCATACGAATTGCTTCCTAAACAATCTCGAGTATAAGGCTCAATTTTAATTGTTCCTTTGTCCATTTCCTCCAAGATTCGTTTATCCGATAAAATCATAGCTAAAAATTTGTGCAAATGTAAGTGCCGTAACTTAGAATATGCAACTTGAACAAGCGATTTTACGGCTATATAGATTAAATGTTTATTTTTGTCATATGTTTGAAGAACTTTACCCTCAAATTGTCATGTATCAAAAATTACATTTAAACGTATCAAATGAAAAATAATTTACTTGCCACAAAAATCTCGCTTGCTTTCATAGTCTTGCTATTCCCCATTTCATTATTTGCTAAACAAAAGTTTGGAACCGATTTAGGGATAGGTCTCAAAGGCGGACTTAATTTCAATAAAGTTGTAGCCTCTGAATGGAAAAATAAGTTTAGCACCGATCCGCATGGTGGATTTTTTCTTTATCTAAATAAATATAGAGTTGGGGTACAAATTGAAGCTAACTGGACTCAGAATAAAATGACAACAGATTCATCCTTTTACGGGTTGTATAAACAGTACTATCAAACCGCCATGGATAGCTTAAATGGGGGCACCTTTAAATTTAGCACAATTTCTATTCCTTTGTTAGTGAATTTGAAATTGTCTCAGTTCTTGTGGATACAGCTTGGTCCACAATATTCAGCAAGTGTAAATATCTTAGATAAAAGTAAAATTCTTAAAAGTGGGGTGGAGGTCATAAAGCAAAATAATTTTAATTTGGTAGGAGGGATTTGGGCTCAGTTTGGAGGCAAGTCTCCCTTAGTTCGTGTGAATGCAGGTATTAGATATGTGTCTGGCGTATCCAACATGAGCGGACTTGTAACCTCGAAAGGGGATGTGCAAGATTGGAAGAATCAGATGATACAAGTGCATGTAGGATTTAGTTATTAAGGAAATCATCATAGAGAATTAGTTTACTTTATGATTATCCGTAAAGATACCCGAATGTTTTTCCACTTTTGCCATGACGCAAAAGTTGAGCAAAAAGTCTAGGCTGAAGATTCTTGGCATAAAAATAATTTCATCTACGCCACTTTTATCCAAACTCGCACTTAATGATTTTCTCCATATAGCAACATTCGTTTGTGCTCAAACAGTGGATAAAAGTTTGGCTTCGATTTCAATATTTTTAGCTGCCTCGAATCTTAGGCCGAATATTCTATAAAGATTTTTTCAATATTTTGGTATTAGATAGATGACAACTGAGTTTATTAGTTTCGTTAGGTAGCTTAACGGATAAGCATTAATTATCGCACTAATACCGTCGAAAAAGGAGATAATAATTCTCTTTCATTCCGTTTAAGTTCGGCATAGGAGGTTTGAATAATTAACACTTCCTCGAGGTCCTTATCATCAATATGTTGCAACTCTTCGAATAATTCTTGTATGGTTGCTTTTATTTTTCGGAGTATGAAATAGGTGACGGTTTTGTTGACATCATCTACATAAATCACCTCTTTTGAAGGAACGATGATTTGGTGCTCTTTGGCCCAGTTTTCGCTTAACTCATAAGGAAAATACAAGGCTTCAATCGCATTATTTCGCACTGCTTCTTCTTCGTGATAAGTGAAGAAATTCGTATCAGGAAATTGAAGTGTTTGATCTAAATGATTAAAATACACATGATAAGTATGTTGCCATGTTTGATGAACAAAATCGGCATCGCCCACTTTTAAGCGTACAAAATCGGCAATGCTTAATTTGTCGTCATAAGGCTTGGCGCCATACTCAATTAAAATTCGGATAAGGCCCTTTTCTTGCGCATAATCTTTTTGCAAGAGCGGACTAATTTCGGGCTGAGGTTCGTTAGATTCAGGATTGGCCTGCTTCTCTAATAATTCTATTTCATCTTTATCGAAGCGTTCTTGCTTAACTAACTTTTCTCGAATTCTTTTATTGACTAAAGTAATTAATCCCGCTTCATCAATTTGCAAAAGTTGGGCACATCGTCGAATATAATCTTGCTGCTTAGTAAAATCTTCTACACGATTTATTTTTGATAAGGTTTCGGCAATATCATTAATGAGGGCCGTTTTTTTAAGCGTATCGTTTTTGGCTTCACTGAGCGAAGCTTCGAGCTTGAAAAGAATGATATCTTTTTTGTTGTTACGTATAAACTCACGAAAAGCTTCGGCGCCTATAGATTGTACAAAACTATCAGGATCGTGATTGTCTGGAAGCATCACCACTTGTACAGACAAACCTTGTTCGATGGCCATGTCTAATCCACGCAAGGCCGCTTTTACACCGGCAGCATCACCATCATACAAAATAATTAAATTGTTGGTAAAACGCTTGATGAGTTTCAATTGTTCTTCAGTCAATGAAGTGCCACTACTTGCCACCACATTTTCTACCCCAGCTTGGTATAAAGAAATTACATCGGTATAGCCTTCAACGAGTAAACATTCATCTAGTTTATGTATACTTGTTTTAGCCTGATAAATGCCATATAAAGTTTTACTTTTAAAGTAAATTTCATTTTCAGGTGTATTAATATACTTAGGCGATTTTTCATTGGTCTTTAAAATTCTAGCTCCGAAACCAATGACCTTGCCCGTGGTATTTTGAATCGGGAAAATAACCCTACCTGCATACATGGCTTGTAACTGACCGTTGCGTTCTGTTACAATACCCGCCTTCATTAAAATATCTTTTTGATACCCTTTTTGAAGTGCGTCTTTAACTAAATGATCTCGATTTTCGGGACAGTAACCGAGTTGAAATAAGTCGATAATTTCTTGGCGAAAGCCTCTTTCTTTGAAGTAGGAAAGTCCGATAGCCTGACCTTCTTCGCTCTCCATAAGTTGATCTCTGAAGTACTGCGCTGCATAAGTATTGATAATGCGCAGACTCTCTTCCATTTGCCGATTTTCAACGGCTTCTTTAGATTGGGCCGTTTCCTCAATCTCAATATGGTAGCGCTTCGCCAGCCAAGTGATGGCCTCGGGATAGCTCATTTTTTCGTGCTCCTGAATAAACGTGATCGTGTTTCCGGCTTTGCCACAACCGAAACATTTATAAATTCCTTTGGTCGGAGATACGGTAAAAGAAGGCGTTTTTTCGTTATGAAAAGGGCAGTTACCTAAATAATTAGCTCCTCGTTTTTTTAATTTTACGAAGGCGCCTACAACATCCATAATATCGGCGGCATCATGTACTTTTTGTATGGTAGAACGAGAAATCACGGGGTAAATTTAGACAAAATTGAGGAATAGCTGTGACCAAACCTTGGGCGTTCCCACGCTAAGAAGCTTTGAAGTAAATTGGATGTGAAGTTTAGCGTGGTCGGGTGATCCGCTGCAATGCCCTGATCAAAAGCATCAGGGCGATTTTCGCTACTCCCCCTAACGCAGGCTATGGCAAACAAACAAAATCTGTACATTTGATTTTTATTTATTTTTTCAATATGCACCTCGAAAGCGATCAAACCACTTTACAATTTTCGCGCGTAATTCATCATATTACTTATGGTGAAATTAAGCGAGGCAAAAGTTTTGGTATTCATGTGTTTGACGAGACAATTCATCAAATTGAAGAATTGGTGAAAGCAGAAAATGAGCAGGGTGTTTGGGAAGCTAAATTATCTATGCGTCACCCAAGAACCAATTGTTGGGTAAAGAAATCAAAATCTTCGACCTTGTTTCCTAAGGCTTGGGATTCCCAAACATTGAATCGTAAATTAGAAGAGGCATTTGAAAGTGCCTGTTTTGAAACATCGTACAAGCAGGTAGGGAGAACTAGCTGTGGAATAGAGATTGTTTTTATTTATCAGCAAGGAGAAATCACCGCTTGTTATCCTTTGTATTAAGATGTTTTGTGATACTACATTGATTTGTCAGTTTTTATTTAGCGCTACATTCCCATGTTTGGGTACTAGTACTTTTGGATTTAGATTCTGCTTCACAGGCTTTTTGTCTCGAGCTCAAATCTTTGTTGGATTTTACAGTAATTTCTTGAATTGAGCCTGAAGAAGTGTTGCTAACATAGCAACTACAAGTAGTTTCTTTTTTGCATGAAGTGATGAAGAGTATTATAAGCAGTATTGAAAGATTTAGATAGTATTTCATGAGTGTTTATTTTATAGTGTTCGAAAAGTTAGACGAATTATAGTTTAAAGTGGTTGGAGTTTAAACTGTCTTCATATAAAAAACGTAAAGCCCTAGCCCTGATCGTAGCTGGCTATCCTGTGGCATGTCGATACATGAAGCCTAACATATACACTTTTGCCACAGATAGCGCGAAGAGCAGGAAAAAGCTTCAAAAAATAATATCTATTGCTTTAATTTCATCGATTTGGGCATTTGAATAAGATTTGTACTTTTGTCGTATGCGAAATATCAAAATCATAGAAGTAAAGTCTGAAATTGGTGCAGGAACTCGAGGTGCAAGTTTAGGGATAGATGCATTGAAAATTGCGGCCTTAGATTTTATGAGTAATTTCTTTGTGAATTTTCCGAGCGAGGTGGTAGAAACTGAAAATAATTTGTTGTACGAACCAGTTGAAAGTCCTTATGCCAAAAGAATTAGAGGGATAAAAAGCATGTATGAGCGAATTTCTAAAACAGTAGAGTCTAACTTAAAATCGGGATTGTTTCCTTTGGTACTGTCGGGTGATCATAGCAGCGCAGGGGGCACGATTGCAGGGATTAAAATGGCTAGACCCAAAAGTCGTTTGGGTGCTATTTGGATAGATGCCCATGCGGATATTCATTCGCCGTACACCACACCAAGTGGCAATATGCATGGCATGCCTGTGGCTATTTCCTTAGGAGAAGATAATTTAGATTGTCAGGTGCATCACCCTGATGAATTGACAGTAAAAACTTGGAATGAATTAAAAAATTTAGGGAAGATTTGTCCGAAGATCATGCCTGAAGATATTGTGTTTATTGCCTTGAGAGATACTGAAAAAGAAGAAGATCATATCTTGAAAAAACTAGGGATCAAAATTATTCCAGTTTCTGAAGTGAGAAAAAAAGGGATAGAGCATGTGGTTAGGCAAACTCTATTGTCGTTGAAGCAGTGTGATGATATTTATGTAAGTTTTGATGTAGATAGTTTAGATAGTAGCATATCTCGGGGTACGGGTACACCGGTGCCTAATGGATTAAAGGAGCGAGAAGCCGAAGATTTAATGGCTAGTCTTATGCAGAATCATAAAATTTGTTGTTTTGAAATCACCGAAGTGAATCCTACCTTGGATAAAGAAAATTTGATGGCGGAAATTGCCTTTAATATTTTGCAACGAAGTGTGAATATTTTATTGATGAATTAGGTATGGTAAACGATTAAGGCTTTTAAATAAAGGAATTAAAATTATCTTTACGCTTCCGATCTATAATTAGATGTCATCTGAAAAGATCAGTAATCAACAACATGAAGTTTTTAAACCCCGCAGTTAAAGGATTTATCAAGTTACGATGGAGTTCTATCGATAATTTTCTATTGAATCCGCATAGTACGCAAACCATGTTGTTTAATTCATTGGTGAATAGTGCACAGTTTACAAGTTTTGGTAAGAAGTACGATTTTCATAATATTACGAGCATTCGAGATTTTAAGAAGGCGGTGCCAGTGCATGAATATGACGACATAAAGCCCTATATCCTTCACATGATGGAAGGCAATCAGAATGTATTATGGAATACACCCATCACTTGGTTCGCTAAATCGAGTGGGACCACTTCGGATAAAAGTAAATTTATTCCTGTAAGTAACGAATCATTAGAAGATGGTCATTTTAAGTCTGCAAAAGACTTGTTGGCTTTGTATTATAGGAATTTTCCGCAGTCTGGAATCATGACAGGCAAGTGTCTGACATTAGGCGGAAGTCATCAAGTAAATCAACTCAATGCAGATTCTTATTACGGCGATTTATCCGCGGTGATGATACAAAATTTATCTTATTTTACTGAATTGATACGAACGCCAGATATTTCTATCGCTTTGATGGAAGAGTGGGAGGCCAAGATACAAGCCATGGCTGAAAGCACTATTTTAGAAGATGTGACTATGATAGCTGGTGTGCCTACATGGACGATAGTGTTAATCAAGAAAATATTTGAAATTACTGGCAAAACAGATTTGCATGAGGTATGGCCTAACCTGGAATTGTATATTCATGGTGGGGTGAATTTTACGCCTTATCAGCAACAATTTAGAAATTTGATTCCTGGTGGCAATATGAATTATCAGGAAACATACAATGCCTCAGAGGGATTTTTTGCAGCACAAGATGTGATTGGGAAGGACGGGATGCTGTTGTTTTTAAATCATGGCAACTTTTACGAATTTATGCCCATTGAAAATTATGGGAAGGCAGATGCAGAAACATTGCAATTAGAAGATGTGAAAATAGGCGTTAATTATGCGTTGGTGGTCAGTACCAATTCGGGTTTGTGGCGTTATATTGTAGGAGACACTATACAATTTGTATCGACAAATCCTTTTCGAATAAAAGTTACAGGAAGGCTAAAGCATTTTATCAATGCATTTGGTGAAGAAGTGATTGTTGATAATGCCGATATGGCTATTTCTAAAGCAGCTGATTTAACGGGTGCCAAGGTGAATGATTATACGGCTTGTCCTGTGTATTTTTCAGGTTCAAGTAATGGTTCGCATGAATGGGCTATTGAGTTTGATGTAGCGCCTGATGACACTGAACGATTTACGATAATTCTTGATAAAAGTTTGCAGGAGATTAATTCTGATTATGAGGCTAAACGTTACAAAGATATGGCCTTACGTATCCCTAAAGTGAATGTGCTTCAGAGAGGAACCTTTACAGAGTGGCTAAAAAGTAAAGGCAAATTAGGTGGTCAGCATAAGGTACCACGATTAAGTAATGACAGGTTTTTAATGGAGGAAATCTTGCAATTTGCCGCTAGTGCTCATTAGGCGAATAGTCTCGATATTTTTTTAAATTAATTTTATTAAACTTTCAGAAATAATTGAAAGTATGATAAATATGTTTATCTTTGTGTTGTCAAACAGCAACCATGTACTCACTCAATTTGATAGCCTACTTAATTTACGGAATTATCACTTTTTATATTACTGTGAGAGTTGGATGGATTTGTTATCGTAATGGAATTCATTTCATTGAAGCTGAATTACAGAATCAGGATTTATCAGACAGTGTCAATAAAATGCTGTTGATGGGCTATTACCTCATGAATTTGGGTTATGCAGCCTTAATGATTTACACCTGGCAAGATTTGCATAACACGGCAGCACTTATACATAGTATCAGTTCGCGATGCGCTTACATTGTTCTTTCACTGGGCTTGATGCATTACGTCAATATTTTAGTTATATATCTCTTACGTAGAAAAAATAAAAAATCATTTCCTCATTCTTAAATCAAATTATCATGCAAACACAATCAGTTCCTATCGCCCACGATTTTATTTTAACCGCTTACTTAATTTATTTACCAATTGCTCTGATATTGACTTTTTATGTAGCTCATACTTTATTCCGAAACAGCCGTGTATTTATGTTAGATATTTTTCATGGTAAAGAAGATATCGCTTTAAGTACCAATAAACTTTTCGAAGTTGGATTTTATTTATTAAACCTTGGTTTCGCCTTGTTGATTTTACAAATAGATACCACAGTGAGCAGTTATCAAGTAATGGTAGAAGTCTTAAGTATGAAAGTAGGTGGCTTCGCAATTTATTTAGGTATCATGTTATTCTTGAATTTGTATATGTTTTTTAGAGGTAGAAGAATTAGTAAGCAACATCAACAAGATAGAGAAATAGATGCGGCCATGGCTAATTTCTCAACCCCTTAATTCAAGCCTTCTTTCTTAAAGCATCCCTGTTTATCGCAGGGATGTTTTGTTTATCAAACAAATCATCTAATGGCACAATGACATTAGACCCAAATCAAATAGATTATCCTCTTTATTTATTACATTTGTCCAATGCCGTTGATTACCCTGACTTCTGATTTTGGACTCCAAGGCCATTTGGTTTCGAGCGTAAAGGGTAAATTATATGCAGCTTTGAAAGACTTACAAGTAGTAGATGTGTCTCATGCTATTACACCTTTTAATTTGCAACAGGCTGTATTTATTTTTAAACAATCTTACATACATTTTCCTCATGGCACTTTTCATTTTATACTGAATGATTTGTTTGCTCATGCCGATCGAAAACTCTTGTATGTGTACGAACATGGTCAGCATATTTTTTGCGCAGATAATGGATTTTTGCCTATGTTGTTTGATGATAAGCCTGTGCAGTTATTTCAACTTTCAGATCACTTACCAAATTATGATTTGTTTTCAGTGGTAGATTTATTTATTTCAAATACCTATGCCTTACTTCATGAAAATCGCAGCGGCATAGAAAATATTGATGTCAATAGCATTGTGATTAAAAAACCAAATTACCCATTCTATAGTGATGATATTCTTGAAGCACAAGTATTATACATTGATCATTATGGCAATGTAATCTTGAATATACAACAAGCTTATTTCGAAGAAGTAAGACAAGGGCGTAAGTTTAAAATATTATTTATGCGCGATGAAGAAATAAGCACTTTAAGCACAAGCTATAATGAGGTGCCCGAGGGCGAAAAGCTATGCATGTTTAATTCATCTGGCTATTTAGAAATTGCCATCAACAAAGGGTATGCCTCTAAATTATTTGGTTTTCAAGAAGGCACAGATCGAAGTTTGTTTTATAATCATATCAAAATATTTTTTGCATGATTCGTATAGTGAGGTTAAGTTTTAAAGAAGAATACATTCAAGATTTTGAACGACTATTCGAAGAAAGAAAGCAACAAATCAGGGCTATGGATGGATGCACCCAGTTGGCTTTATGGGCAGATAAACAGGATGCTGGCGTGTTTTATACCTACAGTATTTGGCAACATGCCGATCATTTAGAAGCTTATAGAGTGTCAACCTTATTTCAGGAAACTTGGGGTCAAGTGAAACAATGGTTTAAAGAAAAACCCTTGGCATTTTCAGCTGATCAATTGCTTGAATTATGAGTACACATTTGTTTTATATCGGCGATGAAATTGCTTTCCAACAATTTATTGCAAGCAAGAGCTACACAAAAATAGTATTGTTGTCAGATGCCAATACACATGGGTTTTGTGTGCCTGTGCTCAAAAAAAAATTGCCGCTATTTGTTTCAACCTCTCAACTTGTGATACCCCAAGGCGAATCAAGTAAGCAACTTGATTTGGCTTGTTATATTTGGGAAGAGCTAGCCAAACTTGGTGCAGATAAACAAACCCTGCTCGTGAATGTGGGCGGTGGTGTGCTAAGCGATTTGGGTGGTTTTTGTGCGTCTATTTATAAAAGAGGGATTGACTATATAAATATTCCAACTACTTTACTTGCTATGGTAGATGCAAGTATAGGCGGTAAAACCGGCTTAGATTTTCTCGGGTACAAAAATTTCTTGGGTACTTTTACACATCCTGAAGCCGTTTTTGTGTGGCCACAATTTCTACAAACACTCGCTGAAAGGAATTTAAAAAGTGGTATGGCTGAGATGATCAAACATCAGCTTTTGGGTGGAGAGGTTCTTCATGCTTCACAAGAAGAACTTACTTCTTTAGCTCAGATTCAATGGTCTATTCAATATAAAGAGTCTATTGTGAATCAAGATCCTTATGATCAAGGATTGAGACAAATTTTAAATTTAGGTCATAGCTTGGGGCATGCCATTGAAAGTGCTTCATTCAATACGTCGTTTCCATTACTGCATGGCGAAGCCATTATTCTCGGTTTAATCATTGAGCTTCGTTTGAGTGAATTGATGTTTGATTTAAGTACGCAAAGCAGAACTGAACTAATCAACATACAGCATAATTTGTTTGTTGACTTGCCAACTCATTTCTCCTATGAGGTACTTAAAGGATTTTTATTACAGGATAAAAAGAACAATCAAGCTATTAAAATGAGTTTATTGACAGCTGAAGGTGAATGCGGCTATGGAATTCATGTGACTGAAGAACTAATACAACAAGCCTTATTAACTGCTTTTGAGTTAGATTAGATGATTTTAATCCGCACATGAACATGATTCTTAAGACTGACAACAACATATTGCAAGGTCAAATTGAATTACCCGCTTCAAAAAGTATCAGTCATCGTGTAATGATGATACAATTTTTGGCAAAAACAGCGATGTGCATACATCATGTCTCTGAGGCTAGAGATACCCTACTTTTACATTCAGCGATGGAGGCCCTTAAGCAAAGCCATGTGCAAACCTTCAATCTTGAAGATGCGGGCACGCCTATTCGATTTATGCTGGCCTTAGTGGCAGGTTTACCAAAGGCGGAAATTACGCTTACAGGCACAACCCGCATGACGGAAAGGCCTATAGCTGAATTGGTTGAAGCGTTGAGAGAATTAGGGGCACAAATACAATATTTAGATCATGAAGGACAATTGCCTGTTTTTATTCAAGGGCAACAGCTTATCGGCAAGGAAATTCAAATCACAGGAAATGTGTCTTCTCAATTTATTTCAGCCTTATGTTTAATAGCGCCTACTTTGCCTCAAGGACTAAAAATTAATTGTACTGGAAATTTAGTGTCTACTTCATATATCCAAATGACCTTAAACCTCATGCAAGAATTTGGGGTGCAGTCGACTTTTGATCAAGGGCTGATTGACATTCCTTCACAAGCTTATCGTGCAAAAGATTTTACCATAGAAAGCGACTGGAGTAGCGCGACCTTTTTTTATGCGATGGCCATGATGTGTGAGGAGGTCCATATTCGGCTTAAAGGATTAGCGTCACAAAGTGTGCAAGGAGATGCTTATATCGTTGAATTTGCCAATCAGTTTGGCCTTCATACTCAATTCGAAGAGGATGCTTGTGTAATAACTCGAAAGTTTGTGTTAGCTTATGATACGAATCAACAATTCAATCTCTCGAATTATCCAGACTTAGCCGTGCCTATCATTGTGGCTTGTGCTTGCAAGTATCCACAAATTTCATTTACAGGTCTTCATCATCTTGAATTGAAGGAGAGTAAAAGAATCAGTGCGTTGATTCAGAATTTGAAAAAATTTGGGTTAGAACTTTCTTATGAAAAGGACGTACTTAAAGTCGTTCGTCATCAATTTGTGTCAACTAAAGAAACTGTTTTCATTGAAACATTTCATGATCATCGAATTGCTATGGCGATGTGTTTACTATGCTTGCAAGGATATAAGATAGAACTTGATG
>JAGNOY010000177.1 GCA_017989935.1 Chitinophagaceae bacterium | reverse complement strand
AGTCAAGGTGGAAAAATTGCAGCATTTATCATACTAGGCATTATACTCTTACTGGTTGCCTTCATGTATCAAAAATTCAAAGGGCTATTTATTGATCAATCTAAATCTGAAATCGAATAATTATGAGAAAACAATTCATTTTCTTGTGTATACTAAGCATTTGGCTACAACATATGCAAGCTCAAAATTTTACATTCAAAGCTAAGGTTCAACCTGTAACACAAAAAGCTTTTTATAGAATTAACCTGAATTCAGATTTAAGTGCAAGATCAAAAACATCTTACGATGATGTTCGCCTATTCGATCAGAAAGGAAAAGAAATACCCTTTTTACTAAAATCAAATCCTAGCAATGAACAATCTAGTCATTTTATCGAATATCCTATCATAAGCAAAGAAACCAATGATAGTGATCAAACTCTCATCATAGAAAATGTTGGTGCTCATAAAATTGGTTCACTTCAAATAAAAATGAAACAAGCCGATGCAAACAGAGCTATTAGTATAAGCGGCAGCCAAGATCAACAAACTTGGTATGTAGTCAAAGATCATTTTAATTTTAGTCCTAATATTCTTTATCATCAAAGCGAAGTCATACAAACCATTCAATTTCCTGAAACAGATTATCAATATTATAAAATAAGCATTCACTTAGGCAAACAAGAAGCGCTCAATATTTTACAAATAGGTTACTTGAAAGATAGCAACAGTAAGCCAAGTTATCAATTAGTTCATGGACTCACCTATACAAGAAAAGATAGCAACAAACAAAGCATCTTGACCTTTACTTGTAAACCGTCTAACAGCATAGATTACCTAGCATTTAAAATATCCTCTCCAAAATTGTTTATGCGTAAAGCAACTCTATACAAAGAATTCCATGAAAAGCCTTCCAAAAATACAAACATCACCTACACAACAAAAAGGCTTCTAGAACAAAATCATGAAACCTTTGAATTAAACTCTACCTGGCAAAACTTCTATGAAACAAGCTATTTTCTTGGTAAAGAACATCAAACACAATTTACTATCCTTATTGACAATGATGATAACGAACCTTTACAATTTGAATCTATTCAAGCTTATCAACTAAATAGTCACCTTATTGCAGAACTTCAACCAGGCATATCTTACTACTTGTACTTTGGCGATAGCCTACTCGAAAAACCTACTTATGATCTAGTCTATTTTGAAAATGAAATTTCTGATACAATTCAACAAATAGGCATTGAGAAAATACAACCCAAAGCTTCAAAAAATGAAGATGAATTTTCAAATACCAATGATAAGCTTTTTGTTTGGCTAGGCTTGATCATTGTCGGAATCATTCTTTTTTTACTCACCACACAGATGATCAAAAAAATCAATTTCCAAGAACAATAAAAGTTAAAAACGCTAAGCTTAAATCCTACCTATTTTAAATGTACTTCTGCTGCGTGCAAAATTTCTTTGCTGCTTCCTGATTTATGAATAATGCCAACAACCACACAACTATCTGGATTGATTCCAGAAACACCAGTAAGTGTTGGGGTAAAAGTCAAGGTCTTTTCTAAAACCCTGCCTGCTACTTTAGTATTTAAACTATCTAAAATTAACTCCCCACCTGTTGGTGTTATAATCTTTCTTAAGATATGATTAAATTCATAATCTGGTATTTCCCCTAAATCAGTATCTTCTTGAATATCCTTCTTACCATTTTCCAACACATATAAAGTCAATCCAAGTTTTTCAGTAACATCTGATGTAAAGGCAATTTTGACTTTGATTTCAGCCTTATTATCAGCACTCGAATACTGCGATGTTAAATGAATATTTACAGGTGTGGCTTTACTTAATCTTGTAGGCAACATATCTAACCAGTCAGAACCAGTTTGACCTTTACTCACAAAGTAAAAACCTGCGCTATTGCCTGTTGTAGCTTTTACTCGATCAAACGTAGCACCCGGCTTTGCAGGATCACCTTCATTAAAAAATAACCTAAGTGCATCAGCATCCGCATTTCTAAAATCAAATGCAGCACCATCAGGAGGTGTGGTTAAAAATCCTGAATGCAAAGCTGTTAATATAACCCTACCAGGATTATCTTCTTCAAACTGCTTTAGTATAGCAGTACCTTTAGGACAATTAGTGCAACGCGCACCTGTTAATTCTTCTATCACAACCACCTTGGCTTGAGGCGTTTCTAATGTAGGTGTAACATAAGTAGTATCATTCGATGCTAATTGAGTTAATACCAAACCACTTGGAATTTGTTCCTTACAAGAAAAGAAAAGAACCGAAATCAAACTAATCCCTAAACATGCCTTTTTCATAAATGTATATTTAATTAAAATGTTGAAATTACGCCTATTCTAAAACCACTAAATGCTGGCTCATATCTACAAACTCCCCCTGTACAATTAATCCCTTCAACTTGCTTCACATACTGAGCAGTAAATCTATTCGGTCCTTTTGTATAAGCCAAAAATACATTCGGATAATGATGAGCCTTATCCACATGCTTTAAATTTGGACTAATATTATACATATCAGAAAGAGCTAAACTAACTTTCGAAGCAATATTAAATTCAAGCAATGCAAAAGCCCAAGAACCGAAATCTTGCTTGGTATGCATATACTGCAATTCTGTACGCACAGATTTTTTCTCATTCACTTTATAGACCACTTCTAAAAAAGGCGTAATAGCATGAATATTAGGATAAAGCTCCTTAACCTTTTGCTGATACAATGCTTGATTATATACCAAATATTGTGCCCCCACATGAAAAATAAATTTTTCCAAACTTCTAATCTCAACATCTCCAAACACCTCTCTATATAAAGTATCGCCTTGTTGTGAATTGATATTTGTATAATTTAAATTGGCTGTGATATTTTCATTAGGAGTCAAGGTACCATTCAATGCTACTGCAAATTCCGACAAATCCTGTGAAGGTGGAGTATAACGCGCAATCAATCTTTGAGGTCGAATTTGTGCAATAATTGGTTCCCAATTATACAAACCTCTAAGCAAGGATTCATTCGGAGATGATCTCATCACAAAATTTTCAGTACTTCTAAATGAACTATTGATAGCCCACTTGGCTCTGCCATAACCGATGGTTGTAAACATACTATATCCAGATCTATCCACCAACCCTGCTTCAGTGGCAATAGCCTCTTTACTTTTAACTGCCGATTCTGAATACATCGAAAAATCTCCCCAATTTAAGGTGTAATAAATAGTAGAAGCATAAGAATTATAAGTTGGTACAAAACGCTTATTTAAGGGGTAACTATTAATTGTAGAAATCACAGCATCCATACTTGCTTGATCCATGGTTCGATTCACTATCCCAATACCCGGCGTAATATGTGCTTTCTTTCCTAAGTCAAAATCAGCTTCGGCATTAAATCCTTTAATAATTGGACTGTAACGCTCAAACAATTTCTTTGTTTGCCCCGTGAAACCTTTCACAGTTAAATACTTGTTTAACTTATATTTCAAATGCAAGCCAAACAGCGCATTATCAATCAACAATCCACGATCTTCATAAGCACGAAAAATAATTCCACTCCCAATTTGATCATATACATGCCCAGCTGTAATTGTTAAACCTTTAACCTCTTTACTCAAACTAAACATCCCTAATCCTGCTGCACTCAATGCAGATGTAGGATTCTGTAAATTAGAATTATGAAACGCATCAAACCTCACCGTACCAGTAAATCCATGAGATGAATAACGCAAACCTAACCATCCTTCACCACCGCTTAATAAATTATCATACAACTGATTACCCGAAGCCTTAATATTTGTATCTCTTTGAAAAAAATTTACTGTCATCATTAAATCTCCCGACAAATTTCCATTTTGTGCAAATAAAATCATTGGGCATATACCCATTATCACTAGTAAGATTTTCTTCATGAATCAGCTTTAAAAAACAAATATAATATTTATTCAAAAGGCAAACGAATTAATTGATGTATGCTCCGAAAACAGAGATTAATACACGATTATTCTCACTATTTTGGGCGGCATACAGGCTATCCGCTACAAGTCCTCTTCCGAATCGGCTATAATCTGTTTAGTAAAATATTATTTCGTCAAGCCATTCGGTATGCGGGCTTTTCGCTACTATCCTTGCCGCAATACACCCAAACACCTATTGAATTCCTAATTGATTACTCAATTCAAGCATTCGATCGATTGGCTTTTTGGCAGCTAAGCGTAATTCCTCATCCATCAATAATTCTGGCAATTCATACTTCATACACAAATACAATTTTTCTAAAGTATTTAATTTCATGTGCGGACAATCATTACAGGCACACGCATTGTTTGGTGGAGCAGGAATAAATGTTTTATCAGGCGCATCTTTTATCATCTGATGAAGAATACCGGTTTCTGTGGCTACAATAAATTCTTTACAATCATCATTTTTCGCATAATTCAATAGTTGCGTTGTAGAACCAATAAAATCTGCAATCGCTAATACAGCCTCTTCACATTCAGGATGTGCAATCATTTTAGCCTGAGGATGCCTAACCTTCAATTTCGTGATTTTCTCTAAACTAAAAATTTCATGCACCATACAAGCCCCATTCCATAAAAGCATACTACGACCAGTTTGCTTATTGATGAAACCACCTAAATTTTTATCCGGAGCAAAAATAATTTTCTGATCTTTCGGTAAGCTCTCCACAATTTTTTGAGCATTACTCGAAGTACAAATAATGTCACTCAAAGCTTTAATGCCCGCACTACAATTAATGTAAGATATCACCAAATGATCGGGATGTTGCTCTTTGAACTTTTTGAACAAGGCGGGTGGACAACTATCACTCAATGAACAACCCGCATGTAAATCAGGTAGCACGACCTTTTTAGTTGGATTTAAAATTTTAGCAGTTTCTGCCATAAAATGAACTCCAGCAAAAACAATCAAATCAGCCTTTGTATCTTGAGCTTTTCTTGCCAAACCCAAACTATCACCTATATAATCTGCTATATCCTGAATATCAGATTCCTGATAATAGTGTGCCAATAAAATAGCATTCTTCTCTTTTTTCAATTTTTCTATTTCAACAAATAAATCTAACGAAGGATCTATGCTCAAATTTAAATAGCCAACTTGTTCGAGTTTATCAACGGCTTCTTTCATTGTATTAATAGTATTTTATTCTTTTTTAAAAAAAAATTTACTGCTGCTATTAGGGCTGTGAATTCGTGTATAAAAATAAATTATCCACCTTGCAAATGTGCTT
>JAGNOY010000176.1 GCA_017989935.1 Chitinophagaceae bacterium | reverse complement strand
GAGCCAAGTGTAACAGGCCCTGGAACTGCAGGAACCGTAATTGTTGTAAATCCTGAATTGCCACTAGATGGATTAATCCCTAAAACATAGGAGATTCCATGAGAAGGAATTGCAGGTTCATGCGAAGTGCTTGGATCATTGACGGGTGTTGTGTTCAAACTATTGTTTTTCGAACATGAAAAGAGGAATGAACAACAAATGAAGGCAGCTAAAAAAGGCTTTAGGGTTTTCATAATTATTTTTTTTAGTGAAAGAATACTGTAAATTTCTTTCGGTTTAATGTATCCATAAAGCTGAATCCTATAATTGGTATGCTTTATTTCATAGGTGGTTAGAAAATCCAAATAGGTGGCAGTTTTTAAAATCTGTTGATATACGTCAATACAGCTTACTACAATTTTCATTTAAAAGTGGCATCATCATTGAATTGCGGCAACGATTGAAACAGAAAGCCCATCTCGTTCTTAAAAACGAGATGGCTTGCCGTGAAAAGCGTGTGTGCCGCCCAAATAATTTATAGTATCAAATCCCCAATTGCCTCTTGAATTTCTTTGAATTTAAATTGAAATCCTGTCTGTTGTATTTTGTTGCTACTTACTTCAGTACTTTTTAATATTTCAATAGACATGCCTCCTAAGGCCATGTTGATTATCCATGCCGGGGCATGTATTTTAGCAAACACGCCTTTTTTGTGTTTCACAATTTCATCAAATAAGCGATTGAGTGATACGGGCCTAGGGGCCACTCCATTATACACACCGTGCAATTGATGTTGACTTACAAAATAAAAAAGCGCCGTGATATCGTGTATATGTATCCAACTATAAAGTTGTTTTCCATGGCCCGGAATACCTGCTATACCAAACTTCAAGGGCTTGATAAATTCCTTGAATGCGCCCCCGTCTTTACCAAGCACTATGCCCACACGAACTATTGCCACAGGTATATTCAGAGATTGGAATCGTAAAGCACTTTGCTCCCATTGCTGACAAACCTCAGATAAAAAACTATCATCCCCTGCTGTAAGCTCATCACAAAGTCCAGTTTGCAAGCCATAAAATCCAATGGCCGACGCGGATGTTAGGTGAGTCATGTGCAATTTTCCTTGTTGTTGAGCCAAAAACAAGGTGTCTAAGGCATCTTGCCTACTTTGTAATATCTCTCGCTTTCTTTCGGCTGTCCAACGTTTGTCAGCCACACCAGCGCCTGCCAAATTAATTACATGATAACTTTGATCAGCAAGGTTTTCATGAATACTTTTATTCTGTGTATCCCAGCCAATTACTTGAATGTTTGGATGAAACGCTTGATAATTTGGCTGGGTGCTTAAAATGCTTACATGGTGGCCTTGCTGCAATAAAAGATGGCATAGACTTTTGCCAATAAATCCCGATCCGCCTGAAATTAAATAATGATCCATATGGTAGGTATTAGTCTTTTGGGATAAAGTATGCTACTTGAAATTGCTTCTGCATTTCCTCATTGGGAATCCCTATTTTTGTGCAAATTAAGATTGTTTGGTTGAGCATGAAAAAGTTATTCTGTATAGGGTATTTATTGTTGATGGTGATGCAATTGCACGCACAAAAATTTATGTTGACAGAAAAAGAAGAGTTCAGTATCAAACGTGATGATTTTGGTGTAATCGGACAATTCAATCAGTATACAGCGGTTTATAGAAGACATGATAACGAGTCAGAAATTATTTTGTACGACCGCGCCTTTCAAAAAGTCAAGGTAGTTCCATTAGGCTTTATGGCCGAAAACCTGAATGAAGTTAGTTTTTCTACAGATGGAAATCAATTGTGTATTTTTTTTCAATTGAAAGAACAAAAACTACTTACATTATCGGCTTGCCAGCTAAATTCAGATTTAAATGTTACGGCGCCGAAAATATTGATGAGTATTCCTATGAATCAGTTTAGGCTTCAACAAGGCTATAGAATTATTCATAGCGAAAACAAATCAAAACATTTGGTATTTGCAGATATCCGTACTGAAACTAGCATGGCTTTGCAAGCTTTAGTTCTCGATAATGAATTGAATGAAATAAATCATGTTGATCAACTTTTTGACCAACCCGAACTATATATAAGCGACATCGCTGCATTATCGAATGAAGGAAAAGCTTTTATTTTGTTGTCTGAAAAACTCACACCAAGAAGAATTATGGATCAGGCACAATTGTATGCTTGTGACCTAACTGCACATGAATTCGTTAAATATAAGATTGACTTAGAAGGAAAATTTTTAAGTGATGCTCAGTTGCTTTATGATAATGTAAATCAGCTGCTTTACTTATATGGTTATTTTGCTGATGGAAAGTATAATGCCCCAAGAGGAATTTTCATTAGTCACTACAATAAAAATGAAACCGCATCTACTAACAATCATTTTGTACCTATAGCTTTACAAGTTAGTAATGGCAGGTCAGATTTGCGCGATATGAAAATCAGATACAGTTCGCTTAAAAAAAATGGCGGATTAGAGATCGCCACAGAAAACTTTTATCAACAAGTTAGAAGCGTGAGTTCTTACAACCCTTCTATGAACAATGCCTTTATGAATATGCCCGAAACCAGTAGGACTGTCACTGAATTTAATTATGAAGAAGTTGCCATTTTTAATTTCAAATTAGATGGATCATTGTCTTGGAGCCAAACCTTATTAAAAGAACAGCAAACGACAGATGATAATGGTATTTTTTCTTCCTTTGGCGTTATGGAACACCCCAAAGGGAAAGCCTATATTTTCAACGATTTAAATACAAACAATACACGATTTATGGCCTCTTACGTAAGTGCTCAGGGGCTTATAACCTTAAAAGAATTTCAATCAACTGAAGAAATGAATACTTGGGATATTATGCCCAGATCAGCGGTACAAATTTCATCTACAGAAATTGTGATGCCTTGTGTAACGAAAAGTTATCTTTGCTTCCTTAAAATTGTATTTTAATTAGAATTTGTGGTCGGAATATTCAAACGCAATGACGCACTCGCCTTTGCATCCTTATTGGTTCTCCATCTTGTATTAAAAATCAAGGTGATTTTACATCCTCCTGAAATTGCAAATCTTGAAAAATTTTATCAAGGTTTTTTCTTCCAATGGAAATGGCTGAAGCAATTTTACATCGCTTCTCCCGGGATTTACATCTTTCTTTCTTCGATATTATTTTTCCTATTTATTTTATATGTAAATGTAATCGTCAATGAAGAAAGGCTTTTCTATCGTAAGTCTTATGTGCCTGCTTTATCATTAGTTCTCTTTTCGGCTTTTATTCCAGAGCTTTGTTTATTCTCTACTATATTTATTGCCAATGTGTTTATCTTCATAGCTTTTGCTAAAACCTTGCTTTTGTATAGCCATGCCAAACCAAGAAAAGCATGTTTTGATATCGGGCTTTTTGTGGCTTTGGCAAGTCTCTTCTATTTTCCAGCTATTTTACTGATTTTTCTATTTATCTTAATTTTTGCTTTATTGAGACCATTGGTTATTCAAGAAATTTTTGCTTTTTTGATTGGCATACTTACCAGCTTTTATTTTGCAATTACCTTGAGTTATTTATTAGGAAACTGGACTCAAATCAAAAGCAAACTTAATTTTCATTTGTTTTTGCCGCTAAAAATTAACAATCCCATTATTTTTATCAGCTCAACCTTAGTTGGAATTCTGCTATTGGTGTATGGCATGTTCTTGCTCAATCAGCACGGACCAAAGAATCCAATAGCTGTGAGAAAAAAATGGAATGCAGTAGTTCTTTATGCTTTTTTTGGTTTGCTTGCAGGACTTTTTTCGTCAGTTTTCCCAGGATTACCTTGGTTGCTCGCAATTACGCCCTTTAGCATAATATTAAGTCAAACCTTCCAAAACAATAAAGAAAAGTTTAATATATTTACCTTCTATTTTATCATAATTGCGCTGATTATAGGGCAATGGTATACCTAAATTATTATATATGAAATTCGGCGTAGTAGTATTTCCTGGTTCAAATTGTGATCGAGATATGGAATTTGCTTTGAGGCATGATTTAGGACAAGAAGTAGTGATGCTTTGGCATAAAGATCGTGATATATCGGCATTTGGGGTTGATGATTGTATCGTATTGCCAGGCGGTTTTTCTTATGGCGATTATTTACGATGTGGGGCCTTAGCTCGTTTTAGCCCTATGATGGAAAGTGTCATTGAACATGCCTCCAAGGGTGGTAAAGTATTAGGCGTTTGTAATGGATTTCAAATTCTTTGCGAATCAGGTCTCTTGCCAGGCGCACTTTTGTTGAATGATCATCAACAATTTATATGCAAAAATGTGTACATCAAAAGTGAAAATTCTTTAGCCGCTATTAGTAAACAAGTTGCAGGAGAATCTTTGATGATACCGATAGCACATGGAGAAGGTCGATATTTTGCTGATGAAAAAACATTAGACAACTTAGAAGCGAATCAACAAATTATTTTTAAATATTGTAATCAACAAGGAGAAATTGGCACAGAAAACCCGAATGGGGCCTTGCGAAATATTGCTGGCATTTGTAATGTTGACCGAAATGTTTTTGGTATGATGCCTCATCCTGAAAGAGCCTGTTCTGATATTCTTGGAAATATCGATGGCAAAAGAATATTTGAAAGTCTTATTCATAATTAATCAATTCCCTCATGAAAAAGTTTTTTCTTCTTGCTTTATTTCTATCGGCCTACCAACTATTTGCTCAAGATTTAAAACCTGTTCAATGGGCTTTTTCAATCACTAAGAATGAAAAAACCCAAGTATATACGCTTTCAGCCTTAGCCACCATAGACAAAGGATGGCATGTTTTTGCACCAGAGCCAGGAGGAGACGGTCTACTCATTCCAACTGAAGTAAAAATTACAAATCAAGAAGGCGTTCAAACTATCGGGTCAATAACTCCTGCACGTCGACCCGTTACTCACGACATGGACGGTATTGGGATGGTAAATTATTACGAAGGTGAAATAAACTTTACCATTCAGTTTACAGCAAATCAAGTCAGCACATTACAAGGTATGGCTAGCTTTCAATGTTGTAATGACAAGATGTGTTTGCCTCCAACAGACATCCCTTTTTCTTTAAAATTATAAACACTACTCATGGTATCTAAAATAGGCATAGTTTTATTTTCTCTGTTACTTTCTTTGAACGTTTTTGGGCAAGGTGTAAAGAAAGTACACTTGTCAGCCTGCACTAAATTAATTTCTGAAACAGAAGCCGAATTAATTATCACAGCCAATATGGATAAAGGG
>JAGNOY010000175.1 GCA_017989935.1 Chitinophagaceae bacterium | reverse complement strand
ATAATAATATAGATGTAATCCCTTAATTTTTTATGATGGCTTTTGGCAAAATCATTAAATTGTCCATACACATCCTGATGAAACAAAGTAAAGAGCACATAACAATCAAGATACCCCAACTTATCCATAGCTCTAGCAAATTTGAAATATTGGTTACCACTTTTGTTTAGCATTTGCTTCCAAGTATACACTTCAAGATAGCGTTCATTGGTTTTTTCATTGGGTCTGACTAAACCTAAGGAATCAAAATAACCGAATACTTCATTCTTGGCAAATTGATAATGCCACCAAGGTGTTTTTTCAAGCGCTAAAATTTCTTCATAGTTTTTTGTGGTGGTGGCTGGATATACTTCTCTTTTGATCCATTGAGAACTAAATTCTCTACCAGTTTTACTCAATACACGCTGAAGAAACTGCATGTAATTTTGTTCAGGATAAATAAACATGGCTTCAATGATCGTGCTTGCTGCATCATTGAACTTTCCTTTCTTATAATAATCAATGGCTAACTTTTCTAAGGCATTGGGCAAATTAGGTTGAATCAAATTGGCTTCATAAAAAATATGTATCGCTTGTGTATCTTTATTCATCAGCAAATAGCTTTCTGCTAATTTCAATCGTGCAGCATAGTATAATGGATAAAGTTCTATGGCTCTTTCAAAATGTTTAGCAGCAGCACCTGAATTTCTTGTATAAAACTCATCCATACCTTCTTGAAATGCATCTTTAGCTTCTTCACTGGCGTCAGCATCAGGGTCAAGAGAGTCTACACAAAACATTCTTAAATAATGAGAAGCAGAATCTGCAAATGGGAAATTACGTGTGGCTTCACGTGCATTTTTTATCAAGTCATTTTTGTAAGCATCATAAGGAATTGAATTTAAATCATTCAATGTTTTTAATTGATTCTTCAATTCTTTTTCCTCTTTAGTTAAAGCCTTTTTTATTTCCCCATCTTCATCTAAAGGCTCTTTTAATAAATTAGAATCTATGGTTACCACAGCTTCAGTCAATACAGGCACTTCTTCTTGCTCAATTTCTTTCTTTTTTTTTCTTGATTTATCTTCTTTTGAATCTAACACACCCATATCTAAACCACTTCTTTGAAGATTCGCTTTTCTTATACTATCCGAATTTGGGGCTACTTTAACGGGCAGATTTTCTTCTTCATTGTCTGATGAATCTGAATTTGTAGGTATTGTTTTCGCTTGATATTCTTGTAATTCTCGACTTGCTACTTGAATATTGTCTAATACTTGATGTTGAAGTTGAATCAAAGCTTCCACATAATAACATTCATTCGGATGTTCTTTGATTAATTCCTTTAGAATTTTCTCTCCATCATATATCCTAAAATTATTAAAATGCTTTCTTGCTTTTTCTACTTTTCGACTTTCCTCTGGAGGAATCACGCGATCTACTTTTTGCTGAGCCTGAATTTGTTGAATTGTATTAAATGAAAACATGGCTATCCAAAGCACAGATTTCATTGTCAAAGAAACAAATCTACTCATGAATATTATATACGATAGTGAAATGAACGATAAAGAATTGAACTTTAAAGTTAAACTTTTTTGGTAAGATAGCTGAATTAAAGCAAGATTAACCCGTGATTATACTAGGTAAAATGCCTAATACCAAGATGATAGCGGCATTAATCACCAAAACAATTTTATCAATTTGAGAAGGTTGGTCAATTAATTCAGCTTCACCTGTTTTAAAATACATGCTCATGACTACTTTAAAATAATAGTAGGCACTAATAGCCGCCATCAAAACGGCAAAAATCACTAACCATATCATGTTACCTTCAGTAATTACTGCTGATAGTAAATAGTATTTTGCAAAAAATCCTCCTGTCAAAGGAATACCAGCTAAGGAAAACAAACATATTGTTGCAGTTGCCGCCATCAAAGGATTTTTCTTTGCTAATCCATTGAATCCGTCATAAGAATGATCTTTCATTCGAATGATAATTGCAAAAACACCTAATGAAGCCAAGGTATATACAACACTATATAAAGCCATCCCTTTCCATGCAATTGGGTTTAATGCAAAAATGGCAAATAACATAAATCCTGCTTGTGCAATGGAAGAATATGCCATCATACGTTTTACACTCTGTTGATAAACGGCCGTAATATTTCCTATGAGTAAGGTTAGGACTATCATACCCACGATGGTAATTTGCCATACATGTCCAACATCACCAAAGGATAAATGAAACAATCTCAAGAAAGCTACAAACACGCTTACTTTTACAATAGTAGCCATAAATGGTGTTAGTGCAGTTGGAGTTCCATCATACACATCTGGTGTCCACCAATGCATAGGCGCCGCTGAAACTTTAAACCCAAATGAAATGATTAATAATAAAATACCCGCCATTGTCATAGAAGTCATACTATGGGCATCTTGAAATTGCGCAATAAACTTCGGACTTAAAATATCAAATGTTCCACAAGAGCCATAAATTAGTGTAATACCCATCAATAAAATACCAGTGCTAAAGGCACCCATTAAAAAATATTTTAAAGAAGCTTCATTGCTTTTAAAATTTTCCTTATCACTACCAGCTAATATATATTGAGGGATAGAAAGTATTTCAATACCTAAAAATAGCACCAACAAATTCGAAAAGGAAGAAAGTAAATATACTCCACAAAGAATAAAGAAGATCAAGGCAAAGTATTCTGCATCAAATTTTCCAACTCGGCTAATAGCTTTGTGAAAAATAAAAATATACATCAATGCACAAAACGTGATTGTTAAATTAAAGATGCTTGTGTATTCATTAAATTCCATCATCTTAAACCAAATGTGATTCGGATCTAATTGCACATAATCTACTATAGCAGCACCCATCAAGGAAATAATTCCGAGTATTGCTATCCATTGTACCTGACTGCTTTTCTTAAAAAACAACCCGGCAAACATCATCACGACACCTAAAACAGCCGATATGATAATTGCATTCATTTCTTATTTATTAGTCCGAATCAAGCGATTCAGCGATTAATTTTATTTTTAATGATACTTTATACATTCACCATTTGCATCAAGAATTTAGGGTAAATTCCTAATACTAAGATGATGAGTATAATCAGTATCATAACTATCCATTCATTTTGACTTAAATCAACAAACGATTTTGTTCTTTCCTTTAATTCACCTAAGGCCACTTTTTGTATCATTCGTAAGGTATACACTGCAGATAGAATGACACCTAGCCCTGCACCTACTGTAAATACTATATGGTAAGTAGAGACTGACTTAAACAAACCATTAAACATAATAAACTCTCCTACAAATCCATTGGTTAATGGCAAAGCTATATTAGCTAAGGATACCAAAACCAATGCCACAGTAAACCCTGGTGCAACCTTTGCTATTCCACCCATCTCATTCATATCTCTAGTTTGTAAACGATTTTCGAGGATACTCACTAATATCCATAACCCCATGATATTTATACCATGGTTGAACATTTGAATAGCCACACCTTGCATGCCAAGTATTTGATGAGAAAATATAGCTGCACACATTAAGCCAATATGAGCAATAGATGAATAAGCAATTAATCGTTTGATATCTGTTTGAACTAAGGCAATACAAGAAGCATAGATAATTCCGCCAACCGACATCAACATCACCACGTCCATCCAATGTTTTGAAGCATCAGGCAATACGGGCAATAACCAACGCACCACAGCAAACAATCCCATTTTTACCATGATGGCACTTAATACAATAGTTACTGGTGTGGCACTTTGTTCATAAGCATCTGGCTGCCATGTATGAAAAGGGAATACAGGCATTTTAATTGCAAAGGCAATAAACATCATCCAGAATAACCAAGTTTGAGTATGCCCATCCAAAGATTTTCCAACGCTCACAAAAGAATCCCAACCAAACGAATGAATAGGCGTTTGCTGATAGAGATACAACATAGCAATCAACATCACTAAACTTCCAGCAAAGGTGTACACAAAAAACTTGAATGTAACAGGTATACGTCTTGGCCCGCCATACATAGAGCTTAAAAAATAAACCGGAATAAGCGCTAATTCCCAGAAAATATAAAACAACAAGGCATCTTTCGCTAAAAAAACACCCATTAAACCTGCCAGTGCAAATAACATCAATCCGAAAAATGTGCCGGGATTCTCTACAGGTTTATTAAGCTGATTTATAAAAATTATCGGAAAGATGATGGCTGTTAATAAAACCATCAATACACTCAACCCATCATTTAATGACAACGAAAAATAAGCGCCCAATGAAGGTAGCCAAGGTTGACTAAATTCTATTCCTGCACCACCATGAAAAGATTGATAACCTAAAAAAGAAATCACCAATACAGCCAATGAAGCTAATAGAGCCATCATGTTGGCTGCCTTATCACGCATCAACATGGCAGCTAGTCCACCAAACAAAGGAATTCCTATGAGTAAAACAATCAACATGTTGTCTTGTATGTGAAGATTTTTACATCTTCAGGTTTTAAAATTTTAGATACCACCATTGTAACACAAAAAGAAGAATCATTCCAATCACCATCATAAACAAATAGAATCCAACTAATCCACTTTGTAGCAACCTAAACTTAGTGCTTCCAAATTGAATCAATTTTCCTATACCGTTTACAAGGCCATCAATGCCTGATTTCTCCATGAATTTTTCTAACAAATTGCTTCCACCTATCAATGGTTTACTAACTGCACCATCGTAGATTTCATCAACATACCATTTATTTTCAAAAAATTTGAAAATACCATTTGCTTGTTTAGCTGCATCATATTTTTTATAATACACATAAGCCATAATGATACCAGTGATTGCAATAAGTACAGCAACGCCCATCAACATCCACTCATTTTCATGGCTGAGTTCATGGATAGCCGCTATACTACCCGTTGTTTTTAATAAAACAGGCCTTAAAAAATTATTCAACACATGATGCCCTCCTAAGGCTTCAGGTACACCAATTACACCACCAGCTAAGGAAAGAAACGCAAGTACCATTAATGGAATCGTCATTAAGGAAGGGCTTTCATGTAAATGTTTCTTCGATTCTTCACTTCCTCTATATTCTCCCCAGAAAGTAACAAACAATAATCTAAACATATAATAGGCTGTCATCATAGCAGCCAACATGCCCAGTCCCCAGAACAACCTACCATTAAAGGTAGATGTAAAAACGTTCATCAAAATTTCATCTTTGGAAAAGAAGCCACTAAAGAAAGGAATACCTGCAATGGCTAAGCATCCAAT
>JAGNOY010000174.1 GCA_017989935.1 Chitinophagaceae bacterium | reverse complement strand
TTTTCAATTTGAATTGGGCAGTTCAACCAAGCAATGAATATGAATCGAAGACATGAATTTGTATTGCGGCAACGATTGTAGTGGAAAGCCCGCATCCCGTCTCGTTCTTAAAAACGAGACGGGAGAGGACTTGGAACGAAAAGCGTGTATGCCGCCCAAATCATTCTCGAAACGAATGTTGCTTTGCGAAAAAATGATAGATCAGAAAAAATTAAGAATACAATGATGAACGTACAAAACAGGACTGTATTATTGTTGGTAGGATTGAGTTGTTTGGCCGCTTCGTGTGCAATGTTTAAGAAAAATGAGGGCAAAGTAGCTGTGCAAGAAGTAAAATCGCCAAACAAAGAAGATTCAACTGCGAGAACGCCTACTAAGGTTGCACCCAGAAACACTGAAAAAACCAAAGTAGCTCCAAGAGTGTTAGAGGTAAAATAAACATTATGTCAAAAAAAAATAAACAGAAAAATATGGTGGCTGCTGAGCCTAAAACTAGCAGTGCAAAAGTAAGTCACGGGCCCGTTGACAACTCAGAGAAAAGTTCGAGTACAAAAATTTGGTGGTATCCTGTAATCATTGCCTTAGCTACTATACTTATTTATAGCAATACATTTCAACATCGTTTTGTGTTGGATGATCATGGAATTATCAAGAATAATAAAATTACGAAGTCGGCAGTTAGTTTGGAGAATACTAAATTGATCTTCACCACACCTTTGAGGAAAGGAGATTTTTCGGATTTAGAGAATTCGTTGTACAGGCCTTTTGTAAAACTTGTTTTTAATATTGAGTGGAATTTGTTTCATGGGGCAGAGAATTTGGTGACCGCTGCCAACAAGTTTCATATTGTTAATACCTTGCTGTATGCGTTATTGGGCGTGTTTATTTTTTATGTGCTTTATGATGCCTTGGGGCGTAAATGGCTGATTCCGTTTTTTGTTACGCTGTTATTTATGCTGCATCCTATGCACTGTGAGGTGGTAGCCAATATTAAAAGTGGTGATGAGGTTTTAAGTCTGTTGGGCATCGTGATGGCCATTCGATGTGTTCAACTATATCTAAGCAAACAAAAATTTTGGTTTCTTTTATTGGCTGTAATGGCCTATTTAATGGGCTCTTTCTCTAAAGAATCTACTGTAGTAGCGGTGGCCATTTTTCCTTTGTTTATCTATTTTTTTACGGACGCCAAGCTGATCAAAAATATGTTGGTATCGGCTATCATGCTAGGCTGTAGTTTATTTTTTCTGCTTTGCCGTTATGTTGTTTTACATAAATATCCAGATTCTAGTCCTTTGAGTGCCTTGGATAATTATTTGGTTTTGTGCAAAGATGGGAGCTTCCCTCAGTCATCGCAATTTGCTTCGGCGGTGAATACGTTGGGGTTGTATTTAAAAACATTTGTGTATCCTCATCCATTATCTTGCGACTATTCTTATTCATCTTTAATGCCTGTGGGGGCAGGGGATCCAGGTTTTCTATTCTCTTTTATACTTTACCTAGGCATGTTTGGATTAGCTATTTATTTATGGAAAAGAAAATCGCCAATTGCCTTTGGGTTGCTTTGGTTTTTTATTAGTATGTCAATTACCTCGAATGTTTTTATGTTGATAGGAACATCCTTTGGGGAAAGGCTTTTCTTTACGCCTTCATTGGGTTTATGCATTGCGGTGGTATGTGGATTGGCTTTGTATTTGAATAAGCATCAAGAATTAAGTTTCATGAAAAATGTAAGCAAATCGCCTGTATTTTTTGGGATTTTGTTTTTGATTATTGGATTGTTTGGCTATAAAACTCATGCGCGAAACGAAGACTGGAAATCTGATTTTAAATTGTTTTCTCGTGATGTAAAGTATTATCCGAACTCAACCCATTTATTGTTTTATGTGGGGAATCATTTGTCGGGCGATGAGCGCAAAGAGACCTTGAATAAAGAACTTACAGAATTAGGATTTAATGCAGATCAAATTAAAGATTCTACGACCAAAGAGAGCTATGGGGCAATACAATATTTAACTAAGGCCCTTTCGATTTATCCGGCTTTACCCGGAGATGGATATAATCAGTTAGGAAAAGCTTATTATAATGTGGGTCAACTTGATAGTGCGCAGAAATATTATATGGAGGCTTATACCAAAGATTCGACCAATGCGATTTATATCAATAATTTAGGAACAGTTTTATATGTAAAAAATTATGTGCTAGAAGCGTTGCCTTATTTTATTTTAGCGAATAAAAGAGATTCTACCGAAGCCGATTTTATGAATAATATTGGTTGTATTTATGGCGCCACTCAAAGGCCTGATAGTGCGATTTATTGGTTTGATAAAGCTAGCCAATCAGATCCAATGGATATTACCTCATTAAATTTTCTTGAAATTACTTATCGCGCTAAAGGAAATATCGTTGAAGCAGATAAGTATAAAGCCAAATTAGCTCAAGTTAGAGCAGAAAGATTAGCCTTAATTCCTTAATAGCCCTAAACTACTTGACTTATGTCTGGTGAAATCATGGGATTATGATGCCCTAAATACTTTTTTATACGTACTTTCGTTTTGTATGCATATGAAAATCCAGCTCGTTTTTTTGTTTTTGATTTGTAGCGCTTTTAATCTCTTTGCTCAAACAGAAACCGCTGTTGTAAAGGGTAAAATTTTAGATGAATTTAATTTGCCCATTGAATCTGTTACTATTTCTGTTGAGGGCTATTCAGGCGGGACAAAATCTTCTAAGGAAGGCGATTTTACTATCACAGTGCCTGCAGAAAAGAATATTCGCCTTGTTTTTTCATCGATTGGTTTTGAAACTAAAAAGATCAGTAAGAATTTAAGTAAAGGAGAAATTTATACCCTAAGTGTGTCGATGAAAAATAATTCCATTCAAATGAAAGGGGTTATCAAAAAGAATGATAAGAAAAGGAATGAAGCAGGGTCTGTGCGACTCGATGCCAAACTGCATGATCAACTTCCTAGTATTACAGGAGGTATTGAGGGGCTTTTGAAAATCTTTTTAAGTAATAACAACGAACTTACTTCTCAATACAATGTGAGAGGAGGGAATTTTGATGAGAACCTAGTCTATATTAATGATTTTGAAGTATACAGACCCTTTTTAGTTAGAAGTGGACAGCAAGAAGGGTTGAGTATTATTAATGCCGATTTAGTGAGTGGGGTAAATTTTTCTACCGGAGGTTTTCAAGCAAAATTTGGCGATAAAATGAGCAGTGTGCTTGATATCACCTACAAAAGACCTAAGCAATTTGGCGGCAGTGTAACTTTGAGTATGCTTGGACTTGGTGCGCATCTCGAGGGCACAGGAATTAAAAATCGCCTATCTTATTTAATCGGGCTCAGACAAAAATCTAACCAATATTTATTACAAGCACAGCAAACAAAGGGTGTATATAATCCTACGTTTACAGATTTTCAAACATTCATTAATTATCAGTTTAGTACAGATTGGCAAATTGATGTCTTTGGAAATTATGCTCGAAACCGGTTCGATTTTCAACCAGCAAGTTCAACCCAAAGTTTTGGCTTGATCAATAAGGCTTTCCAATTAAGAACCTTTTTCAATGGGGCCGAGACTGATAAATTCGACTCTCGATTCGGAGGTATATCAGTTACACATACACCAAATGATCAACTCTCATTGAAATTATTAGCCTCAGGTTTTCAAACAAACGAATCAGAAACGTATGATATACAAGGAGAATATTTGTTGGGTGAATTAGAAACTGATCTAGGCAAGGAAAATTTTGGTGATGTGAAGTATGCGCTAGGTACAGGATTGATTCATAATTATGCTCGAAATTATTTAAATGTCAATGTAGGTAATTTAGGCCATAAAGGCAGTTATGATGCCAAACGTCACTTTCTTCAATGGGGTGTAAATGCTGAGTTCATAGGCATTCAAGATAAATTAAATGAATGGGAGCGTAGAGATAGTGCTGGATTTTCGCAACCTTATAGCGATAGTCTTTTGCTAATGAATAAACGATATAAAAGTGAGCAGAATTTTTCTTATAGTCGATTTAATGGCTATGTGCAAGATAATATAGCTTTTGATTCTTTAAACTTGGTAGTGACTGGTGGTGTAAGATTTAATTATAATTTCCTCAATCAAGAATTTTTAGTGAGTCCACGCGTACAACTTTCTTGGAAGCCTGAATGGAAAAATAAAGATATTATTTTTCGTGCAGCGACTGGACTTTATCATCAACCACCTTTTTATCGAGAAATGCGTGACTTGGATGGCAGTGTAAATTTGGATGTAAAGGCGCAAAAATCGTTTCATGCAGTGGGTGGTGTAGATATCAATTTTAAAGGATTTCAGAACAGACCGTTTAAATTTACTACAGAATTGTACTACAAACATATGTGGAATTTAGTTCCTTATGAATATGACAATGTGCGCATTCGCTATTTCGGACGAAACAATGCAAAAGGTTTTGCATACGGGGCAGAATTTAGATTATATGGTGATTTGGTAAAAGACGCAGAATCATGGATTAGTGTAGGTTTGATGAAGACTGGCGAAGATTTATTAGACGACAAGATTGTAATTAAAAGCAAAAATACAGGGGTTGATAGTGTAACTATTTATCCGGGTTATATTCCACGACCTACAGATTCGCGCATAAGCTTTGGTATGTTCTTTTCTGATTATTTACCAAGAAATAAAAACTTCAAATTGCATCTCAATGGTTTGTATTCGACAGGGCTACCATTTGGTCCGCCTGATCAAAAACGCTATGCAGATACTTTACGAATTCCAAGCTATAAGCGCGTAGATATTGGATTTTCAGCTTTGCTATTAGATGGATCTAAAAAAGACAGACCCCGTTATAGTTACTTCAGGAAAATTAATACTATGTGGTTGAGTTTGGAAGTCTTTAATTTATTGGGGATACAAAATACCTTATCTTATTTATGGATTCAGGATCAAAGTAGTGGGGGTACTTACGCGGTGCCGAATCGATTAACAGCGCGCTTACTCAATTTGAAATTGGTGACTAAATTTTAGAATTGTCGCACATACATTTTTAGGGTGGCTGACAGGCTTTCCGCTCTTACTCCTCTCCCGAATCGGCAACCTAAATTCGGAACAAAAAAAAATGTTTATCCGCTAAGCTACCTTATAAAACAAATAAACACAGATATCATCTAGCTAATATCAATATGTTGCAAAAATCGTCATAGAAGAGGCGGCCTAAGATTCGAGGCAGCTAAAAATATTGAAATCGAAGCCAAACTTTTATCCGCTGTCTGAGCACAAACGAAAGTTACTATATGGCGAATATCTTCATGT
>JAGNOY010000173.1 GCA_017989935.1 Chitinophagaceae bacterium | reverse complement strand
ATACTAAATCATTCTGACTTGTCGAAGTCTGATACACCAACACATGATTTTTTCTTGTAACGCTAGCTTCTACTATTTCTTTTCGCAGAATGGGCGGCACAAAATAAGTATTTGGCTTTTTGATACTCGGTTGAAAAAAGGAGGAAATCAAATATGTTTGTGCACCATAAACTTTTGCTTTTACAATTTGTTTGGCTAAAACATAATTCTTTTTTTCTTCAGCTGGAATTTGAATATCTAATTCACAACGATCTAATAACTGCATATTATCGATGCTGATTAAAGGTAATTGATGATATTTGGCAAAGAAAAAAGTGAAGCTTTCAAAATCGCTGATCACAATATCTGGCTTAAAATCCTTCACAACTTGACTATATTTATTAAAATTCTCTAGTAGGTTTTTAGGAGCTTCTTTCAGTGTTTTTAGTATGGTTTTCCGAATAGAAACCTCGGCTTGATGATAGGCTAAATGAAAACCCTTGATTTGATATACGCGATCGCCGAAATACTGGTTCAGAAACTTGTAGGCACGATCGCTGCTTACCAAGCGCACATCATGGCCAGCTTGTAATAGATATTCTACAACAACCTTACTCCTAGTTGCGTGTCCCATCCCTTCACTCGGAATGCCGTATAATATTTTCATGGGTCTGAAATATTTTTTTAAATTAATTGTATTGAATGAAGATATATCGAAAATAATATTAATCTTTATAAAAAAAACTATTATGCCAAATAACGGGATATCAATCAAAAAACCAGATTCTCATGCAGAAGCAGTAATGATACTAGACGAGAAAGAATACAAAGTAACTGAAGCTGATCTTCCACATAGCATTTTTACAATTTTACCTATTGGTTCAATTACAACAAAACAGGGAGTGAAAATTCCAGAAAATGGAGAGTTTTCATTTCATACGCATATTAAAATTTCAGAAAATGGCGATTTCACAGTTAAGCTCACTAGAATATAGAATCAGGTTTTTTAAATCTATACTTTAAAATCTGTTTCGCAAGTTCTTCTTTCTGAGGATTGTCTTTGTTAATAAAGAGGGCATAGTTTAAAAAAGAATCCCCTGATTTATCGTATTTGGTATTCAAATTTACATTGGTATTATAAAGATGATTGTACATCAGGTAAAACGTATCTAATGTTAAGTCAAATTTTAGTTTGGATAACGCATAGATAAAATTAGTAAAACTCGAAAATTGAAAATCTTGGGTTTCAAACATTTCAACACTTGCTGCTGCAATGACTAATAATGGTTGTTCAAAACTATCATCCCTTTCAACGATATTGAGTTTAAGCTCTGGAATAATAGATTTCACTAGATAATCTTTCTTATTATCATCTAATTTCAATGTCTCTTTTAATTCCAAAAAAATTTTACTATTTCTAAATTTATTAATACCAGAAACAATTTTTATTGCACTTTTTAGAATCTTACTATTAGGATAATCACTATTAGTCTCCTTTTTATATTGATTTATCAGATATTTGCTCGTATTGAATATTGAAAATTTCGACTTTGTAGATTGGCTATCATCTGCATGCAAACTTTTGGTTTCTTCTCCTTCAAAGAAATTATCTGCATAGCAACAATTTAAAATTAATATCTTAAAACATGGAATTTTCTTAAAAAAATCCAACATTTCCTGGTCATAAATATAGTCCCTTTCATTGTTTGATGCTGCACCCACAGAAAACCATAGTTCAATTACACGTTCATGACTATTCTGTTCAATTTCATCGATTTCCCTTCCATGTCCAGAAAATATCAATATAAAACAAGTCGTATCATTCTTTAATTTTATTTTTTCCGCTTCTTCATTAAGCAGTTTTAGAATTCTTTCTTTATTATCTAACTGACTATGATTAAAGAAATAATTGTCTACTTCAATATCAAAATCCTGATCATCGTACTTCTTAAAAAGATTATTGAAAAAAGAAGTATCGTTTAAAATAGATGTATACGATTTACTTAGTTGACTATCTGCCCCTATATTAATTACCTTAACTTTCTTTAGAGCTTCATTACTCATAATTACTGCAAATCACAATAACCGCCTTGCAAGGCATATGAACGATTTGACACTTCACAAGTATTGTCTGCATCATGCTTGTTTGCCTTAATCTCATAAGTACGCTTTAAACCATTATTGTCCTTACATTCACAAACATAAGTTCTTTTACAAGAGGTGGTTGAAACGATGGCTATTAAAGAAATGATGACAAGAATGCTTTTCATGGTAATAAAATAAGTTGGACAAATCTAATAAGAAATTTCTTGAGTTTCAAATCGAAGGGCATTTTTTTAGAATCAGAACAATCCTTCTTCTTGATGAGATTCGAACCAATCATCAATTTGTAAGCCGCCACCATCGGCTGCTGAGGTTGCTAATTCGTCACATCGGTTGTTCTCAGCATGACTAGCGTGTCCTTTAACCCAAAAGAACCTAATGTGATGCTGTTTATAAACCTGCAATAATCTAAGCCAAAGGTCCTTATTCTTTTTATCTTTAAATTGCTTTTGCACCCACCCAAATACCCATTTCTTTTCAATTGCGTCCACCACATATTTACTATCTGTATAGCAATGAATATGAAGTCCAGGCCTTGTTAAACTTTCAAGCGCTACAATTACTCCCATTAATTCCATTCGATTATTGGTGGTATGTCTAAAGCCACCACTTAATTCCTTGCGCTGAGATTTCCATTTCAGTACAATACCGTAACCACCTCGTCCTGGGTTTCCACGGGAAGCCCCATCGGTATATATTTCAACAATGTCCATCAAGGAAAAATTAACGCATGCCTGGCATTTTCATATTGGCACCACCCATTTTATTCATCATCTTCATCATATCCTTCATTTGTTCGAATTGCTTCATGAAGGCATTCACTTCTGCAAGTTGTTTTCCACTTCCCTTGGCAATTCTAGCTCTTCTGCGTTGATCGATAATATCTGGAGATTTTCTTTCTTCAGGTGTCATAGAACCTATCATCGCTTCAATTCCTTTAAAGGCATCATCGCTAATATCAATATCTTTTACAGCCTTACCAATGCCAGGTATCATGCCCAATAAATCTTTCAGGTTACCCATTTTCTTAATTTGATTCAATTGATTTTTAAAATCATCAAAATCAAATTTATTGGCACGGATTTTCTTCTCTAATTTTTTGTTTTGCTCTTCATCAAAATTCATTTGAGCACGCTCAACCAAGGTAGTGATATCACCCATCCCTAAAATACGTTGGGCCATCCTTTCAGGATAAAACACATCCAAGGTTTCGAGCTTTTCGCCCATGCTGACAAACTTGATAGGCTTTTGCACAGTATACTTAATTGTAAGTGCTGCTCCTCCACGAGTATCTCCGTCTAATTTAGTTAAGACTACCCCACTAAAATCTAAACGCTCATTAAACGCTTTAGCCGTATTAACAGCATCTTGCCCCGTCATAGAATCTACTACAAATAAAATTTCATTCGGATTGACAGCTTGTTTAATTTCAGCCACCTCATTCATCATTTGTTCGTCGATGGCTAAGCGGCCAGCAGTATCAATGATAACCACTTGATAGCCTTTTTCTTTAGCGAGTGCTACGGCATTTTTTGCAATATCTACTGCACTTTTATTTTCAAGTTCTACATGAATAGGCACATCAACCTGACCTGCCAACACCGTTAATTGTTCCATCGCAGCTGGACGATAAATATCTGCGGCCACTAATAAAGGCTTCTTCTTCTTTGTGTTTTTTAAATAATGAGCTAGTTTACCCGAGAAAGTTGTTTTACCAGAACCTTGTAAACCTGCAATTAATATGATTGTAGGGTTTCCATTGAGTTGAAGTTCTTCTTCTTTACCGCCCATCAATTCAACCAATTCATCTTTGACGATTTTCACCATCAATTGGCCAGGAGTCACTGAAGTAAGTACTTTTTCGCCAATAGCTCTTTCCTTCACTTTATCTGTAAACTCTTTGGCAATAGCAAAGTTGACATCTGCATCTACGAGGGCACGTCTGATTTCTTTTACGGTGGTAGCCACATTGATTTCAGTTATTTTGCCTTCGCCTTTTAACTGTTTAAACGCCCCTTCTAACCTGTCTGATAAACTTGTGAACATAACTTGTATCGAATTTTGAGCCGCAAATGTAATAAAAGTGGTGCATATTCGAATTAGGAATTAGGGTCATCTTCTTAAACTGATAATTCACGAGAGAATAAAGCACCCTATTTGAACTGAAAACATGCCTATGAACTACAAGCGGCAACGATTGTAGCAAAAAGCCCGGACCACGCCTCGTGGGAGGACTTGTCGCGAAAAGCGTGTTCGCCGCCCAAAAAACTTACTCAATTACCAAGTTGTATCGCTTTATAATTTTAAGAAATCTAACTTTAAATTTAGGGGCAAAAATTTTGTCATTGAAAAAGCAATAGCCCTAAGAATAGAGTTTACAGAGTTTTTGTTACATTTGACTATTCAAGTTACATGAAAGAAGAAGCTTCTATCGGTTGTGTGCAATGTCAAGCAAGATTAAATTCCATTTTCAAGGATTTATCTGCCGAGGAAATAACAAATCTTGACAACATGAAGACTTGTCAATTTTATAAAAAAGGAGAGATTGTATTTAATCAAGGATCCTACCCAAGAGGCATTTTTTGTGTGCATGCTGGCAAAATAAAAGTTACACAAGTTGGAACAGATGGGAAAGAACAAATTGTGCATTTAATACATGATAGTGATGTGATGGGGCATAGAGCTATTTTTGGCGATGATACATTTTCGTGTTCTGCCATTGCGATGGAAGATTCTCAGGTATGTTTTATTCCGAAATCGCCATTTTATACAATGGTTGAAAGCAATCCTAAATTATCGATGAAAATTTCTCATTTATTGGCCGAAGAACTTAAGGAAGCAGAGAGAAAAATTACTCATATTGCCCAGCATCCGGTGAAAGACAGATTAGCCCAAGCGCTCTTAGTACTTAAAAATAATTATGGCTTTGAACAAGATGGTAAAACAATCAATGTGCTTGCAAAACGTGAAGACTTGGCGAATTTGGTTGGCACCTCTAGAGAAACAGTGACACGTGCCTTGTATGAACTTCAAGCACAAAACATCATAGAATTAAAAGGTAAGAAAGTCATCATTCAAGATGAAATAAAATTAAACCAGTTAGCAGGACTATTTACTTAATAGTAATAGGCTTTTATGCTGAATGTTATTTGTGTGGTATTCCTCCTGAACCCGAAACGATGCACATGATTTTTATCAGGTATTTGGCTGAAATTAATTGAATCTCAAGTAATCAAAAAAATA
>JAGNOY010000172.1 GCA_017989935.1 Chitinophagaceae bacterium | reverse complement strand
TTGTAGCACTTGGGTTACTAAATCACCAGCAACAACCAAAGTTTCTTTGTTGGCTAGTGCGACAGTTTTTCCTTGTTCTAAGGCGGCTAAGGTCGAAGACAACCCTGCATACCCGACAATGGCAGCCAACAAAATATCGTAAGTGTCACTCGCAGCAATTTCGATTAAAGATTTTTCCCCTGCAAATACTTTGATAGGCTGACCACTTAATGCCTCTTTGACTTTTTCATAATTCTTTTCTTCAGTGACGATTACCAAATTAGGTTGATAAGTCAAGGCTTGTTGAATTAATAAGTCGACATTGTTATGCGCTGAAATTACTTCTAAAGAAAATAAATCAGTGTTGGCATTGATTACTTCTAAAGCCTGAGTTCCAATAGAACCTGTACTGCCAAAAATTGCGACTCTTTTCTTCATATACTCTTTTCCCAAAAATGAGTCGCGAAAATACAAAGATTGAATCATATCAAGAAAAGGAATAATCATCAGGCGAGATAATTCTATCAGTTCAAAGTGTTTGTCAATTATGATGAAACACAAATGGTGGTTTTGTCGACATTTTTCATACTTTTATCCCATGAACTAAAGCGGTTCAAATTAACATAATCTACTCAAAGCCTTTGACAACAAGGATTGTACCCAAATATCTTTTAATAATGATGAATTCAATTTGTTAATTTTCAAAAGACTAACTAAACCATTGGTTAATCCCTCAGTCAAAGGCGCCAATAAAAAAATAATATTATGAAATACCAAAAAATGAAATTCGGACTTATCATCCTTGCACTCGGCACTAGCCTTATTTTCAACGCTTGCCGAAAAACGACTTCCTCTAAAGACAATGATACCGAAACTGCTAAGGATAATGCTTTAGGAGATTTTGTTTATTCCGATGCCTTAAATATAGCCGACGACGCTTCTACAGTGAATTCTGGCGATAATTTAGGAAGCTATAAAACTTCAAGCAATTGCGCAGTTGTAACCCATGACACCTTAAGCACGCCCAAAACAATTACCGTTGATTTTGGCCCTGTCAATTGTCTTTGCAATGACGGAAGAAATAGAAGAGGAAAAATTTTAGTGAGTTACACAGGCAAATATCGCGATGCTGGACATCTCCACACAATCACCTTCGACAATTATTTTGTCAACGACAACCAAGTTTTAGGAAGTAAATCAGTCACAAATATGGGGTTAAATACTTCTGGACAAACTTATTTTAATATCGTAGTGAATGGATTAATCATAAGAGCCACGACCTTAGATTCTGTCATTTGGAATTCAAATCGTACGCGTACTTGGACTCAGGGCGAATCAACCATGACGCGCGCTGATGATGTGTATGATATTACAGGAAATGGCAGTGGTCAAAGAGCCAATGGAACTGCTTATACAATGACCATTACCCAAGCACTTGTGAGAGCTGTAGCTTGTTCTTGGATACAATCTGGAAAAATAGACTTACAACCAGCCAACAGACCACTCCGCCAGATAGATTTTGGTACAGGTGGATGCGATAATCAGGCTACTGTGACTATCAATAATGTGACCTATAATATTACTTTAAATTAAATATAAGCACGCGTCTTTGAAGCTGCCTTCTTTTCGGAGGCAGCTTTTTTATGCTATACTAGATTTTTTAAGTAAAAAACTATACCCATTTCCTTCAATTGTACTATTTTAGACGTTTAATTCAATGTTTGCATTTTATGAAGCACCGTATTCTCAAATTCTCTCTCATTACAGTTGCCTTTGCAGGGCTATTTCAACTTTCATCTTGTGTGCGAGAAAGAGATACAGATGTTTCAGTTGCTGAGCAACAAGTCATGGGCGAATTTATTTATTCAAATGCGCTCGAGATTGCGGATGATGCGGCTACAAAAAAAACAGGCGAAAATTTATCTAATTTTAAAACAAGTGGGTATTGTGCCACTATTACTCATGACGAAGTAAGCATGCCAAGAAGCATACTCATTGATTTTGGCCCAATTAATTGCATGTGTAATGATGGCCGAAATCGAAAAGGAAAAATTGTAGTCAATTATACAGGCAACCAATATTTAGATTCCACAGGAGTCGTTACGCTTCGTTTTGATCAATATTTTGTTGACGATTATCAAGTATTTGGTACGAAAACTGTCAACAACCGAGGTCGTAATTTATTAGGTCAGCCATTTTATGACATTCAAGTAGTAGGAAAATTTTTAAAACCAAATGTGTTAGATACTTTAGTATGGAATGCTGAACGAGTTAGAACTTGGACACAGGGATCAGACACACCTATTTGGGGCGATGATGTGTATGAATGGACTGGAACTGGCAATGGCATGAACGAGTATAAAATGTATTATTCGATGGTGATTTCAAAACCCCTCATCAAGGAGCAAGGTTGCAGATATATCCAAAAAGGAAAAATTGAATTACAAGCTCAAGGTAAGGCCATGATTTCGCTTGATTATGGAGATGGTAATTGTGATACAGGTGCTACAGTGCTGATGAATAATAAGTCATACCACATCGAATTATAATTTCTTTCTTCAATTTATTCACTGAAGGTTGCTCAGTTGAACAAAGTTACAGACCCTGAGTTATAGCCCTGATTGTAGCAAGCTACCGTGTAGCGCGAAAAGCAGGACGGAAGTTGAACAAAGTTGATTTGCTCAGCTTCAGAAAAAAAGTAATTGAATTAGAATCTGTAGCCTAAAGCCATATGAAATTGTGCTGCAAAAGTAACATTGTTGATTTCTGAGGTCCCCGTTTTTCTTTTATCATAATAATTAATGCCAATTCCCCCATCAATACCAATAAAGAATTGTTTCATTAAAGTAAAATTGGCTGTCTGATTCAATACAAAACCAAAATGCTGACGTTCGGTAGTTACATTTACTTGTCTAGATGTACCTATTGACTGATCATAAACATATTCAATTTTCTTTTCCTTCCCAGTTCCATACATTATGGAAGGAGCAATGGCATAGCGTGCTGTACCTGTGTTTTTTGTTGGATACAATTTAATTTCTAAACCAACATTTGTATATGGATTGCCTAAAGCAAGCATCACAGGCACTGATAAACCGATGTAGTCATTGACTAATCTTTCGTATGAAAATCCTATACCTACATTATTATCAGGGATTGCATATACAGGACAAAAAGAAAGAATATTTTTACCTAAAGGTTTCGATGCATTTTCAGCTGCCCCTTGCGCAAGTGATTGTTGTGTAACAAAAAGGAGCATGGCACCTAATATAAGTAATGAACTACATTGTATTTTTCTCATGTGTATTTTTTTACAAATTTAAACTGATTCTTGAAGAATACACAAAGAGGATGTTAATCTGTGGAATTCTACCAAATGACTTCTGAGTTCTCAATAATTCTTAATTAATAAAAGTATTTTTGGCAAAAAACTACCCTATGCCTATCAAGCATATTATTCTATTTCTTGGAATTTACTTTTTAAGTCTACAAGTTGGATTTACCCAACCTGCCAATAAAACGGTTAAACTCCCTAAGCCAACAGACCCTGCTCAAAATTGGGTTGACAGTATTTACGCATCCTTATCGATTGAGCAAAAAATCGGACAATTATTTATGGTGGCTGCTTATTCAGGTGGAGAAAAATATAACCAACCTCTTATAGAAAAGTTGATTCGTGAAAATGGCATTGGTGGACTTATTTTCATGCAAGGCACGCCACCTGCACAAGCTACACAGACGAATCTCTACCAGCATCTGTCTAAAACCCCCTTATTGATTGCTATGGATGCTGAATGGGGTTTGGGTATGCGACTTACTGGTGTTAGAGATATGCCAAGACAAATTATGCTAGGTGCCATGAAGGATAGTACCCTTGTGTATAAAATGGCAAGTGCCATCGCCAATCAATGCAGACGACTTGGTGTACATGTAGATTTTGCTCCGGTGGTGGACATCAATAATAACCCCAATAATCCTGTAATCAATTTTCGTTCGTTTGGTGAAAATAAATATAAAGTAGCTAATTATGCGTTGCAATATATGCGTGGACTGCAAGACAATGGCATCATGGCATGTGGCAAACATTTTCCTGGGCATGGTGATACAGAAACAGACTCTCACAAAGATTTACCAGAAATCAACAAATCCTTAGCTGAACTTAAAAATTTAGAACTCTATCCTTTTCAATCTATGATAGACAATGGCATTCAATCTATGATGGTTGCTCATTTGCAAGTACCTGCTTTGGATAAAAAAGTCAATACACCCACCACCTTATCAAATAACACCATCACCAATTTACTTAAAAATGACATGCATTTCAAGGGATTAGTTTTTACGGATGCCTTAAATATGCAAGGCATTGCTAAATACTATACGCCAGGTGATATTGATTTGAAAGCTTTTCAGGCCGGCAATGATGTATTGCTCTTTTCGCAAGATGTACCCACAGGAGTAGAAAAAATAAAAGACGCATTAGATGAAGGACTTATTTCAACAGCAAGATTAGAAGAAAGTGTGAAGAAAATTTTATTGGCGAAATATCAAGCTGGACTTTATTCATTTAAAAACATAGACACTACATCAATCACTGAAGATTTAAACCAATATATTTCTCCTATCAGACAACAGGTAGCAGAGGCCGCTATCACCTTGTTGAATGACCCTTATCAGGTGATTGATAGGATAAAAAGAAATGCCACTAAAAAAATTATGTATGTCGGAATTGGCACAAGTAGTGAAACGCATTTTACTAAAAAATTAAAAGATTATGGAATAGCAGATATTCGATTTGCGCCAACAAATCCTGCTGAAATCAAATCATTTATTCGTGAACTAAATCAAGCTGAAGCCATTGTGGTTGGTATTCATAATTTAACAGGATATCCTAATCAGAATTTTGGTTTAGATAAAAATGAAATGGCGATGATTCAGGAAATTAATCAGCTCAAGAAATCCATCTTTGTGTTGTTTGGCAATCCGTATGCCGTGAAGAATTTTTGCGATACAAAAGGCTTGATGATAACTTATGACGAAGCTACAGAAACCCAAGAAGCTGCAGCAAAAATTATCACAGGACAAATCAAAACTAAAGGTAAATTACCTGTAACGATTTGTCCAAACTATGGTTTTGGCGAAGGTATTGTTTCCTTAACGAATCCATTAGGTGAGGTTTTAGACACTGTAAAATATAGCAAACAAAATAAAACGATACAGCAAGATCCACGCTTTCAATCATCCAATCTTTTTAAAAAAGATCTACCCTTAGAATGTTGTGTAAGTCCAAACGCACTCGGTATTAATATTCAAGAATTAGATAAATTAGATGACTATTTAGCCTCGTCTGTCAG